>JAFYQC010000171.1 GCA_017547265.1 Kiritimatiellia bacterium
CACGGCGTTGATCTTGCAGAACTTCCCCTCGCGGCCGGTCTTCAGCGCGTCCATGATGCAGCCGCCCGTGCGCCCGCAGCGGTAGCCCGCCGTGCAGAAGCTCGTGATCGTGCCGCGCGAGGCGAGGTAGCGCACCATCTCGTCGAGCGAGCGAGTGTCGCCAAGCATGAACTGCTGGCGGTCCTTCTCCTGGTGCGCTTCGTTTTCGAAATCGCTGTAGCCCTTGATCGCGATGTTGCTGGAGCAGTCGAGCTGCGTCATACCATAGCCGAGGACGCGATTGCGGCTCGCGGGGCTTTCGCGCGCGGTTATGATGATTCCGGTGTAGGGAACGGAAAGGCGCGCAAGGACGATGATCTTCGCAAACGTGTCGTCGTCGATCAGCCACGGGCTCTCCTCAGGAACCTTCGTGCCGCTTGCGGGCTCGAGGCGTGGGAACGAAAGCGTATGCGGACCGATGTTGAACCAGCGCTCGAGATCGCGAGCGTGCATTACGGTCGCGAGAAGTTCGTAGCGCCAGTCGCAGAGTCCGTAGAGGACGCCAAGTCCGACGTCGTCGACTCCCGCCTCCATGCAGCGGTGGAAGCACGTCGTACGCCAGTCATAGTTGCCCTTCACGCTCCACGCCGGGTGCATTGACTCGTAGAGCTTCCTGTTGTAAGTCTCCTGAAAGACCTGGAACGTGCCGATGCCAACAGACTTGAGGACGCGCAAGTCCTCGACGGGGAGTGGCGCCGCATTGACGTTGACGCGGCGGATGCCGACAGGTGCGCCGGTCTTCGGTGCCTTGACCTGACGGTTGTAGCACGTCTCGATCGTTTCGGCGATGTATTCGGTCGAAGTCGTGGGATGCTCGCCGTAGACGGCGATGAGGCGCTTGTGGCCGATGCGCCCCGCGAGGACATCGATCTCCTCTTTGAGTTCGTCCATCGTAAGGACGCGGCGTTTCTGCTCAGCGTTGCCCTCGCGGAAACCGCAGTAGCGGCAGCCGTTCACGCAGGCGTTGGCGACGTAGAGCGGCGCGAAGACGACGATGCGGTTGTCGTAGACTTTCTTCTTGATGCGGTCGGCAGCCGCGCACATCTCTGCGAAGAGCTCTGGGTCGTGGACGGCGGACATAAGCACCGCCGTTTCCTCTGGGAGCAGAGTCTCGCAAGTAGACTCGCTCTTTGCGATGATTTCCCTGACGCGCACGGGGTCTGCGGGCTTCTCGGCGATATCCGAGATACAGCGACAGATTTGTGCGTCGTCGATGAAATGCTTGCCGCCGGGGAGATACTTGTCGATCTCTTCCTGCACAATGAAGTTACGCGTATAGTCCGCCGCGTCCTTGAACTTCCTTATCTTTGAAACGTCCGCCATTTTCTGAAACTTTCCTCCAACGCCCTGTTCGGAACGTTAATGATATATTATACCATAATTGATGGCTTACGAAGCACGCGATAACCATAGAACATCCCCACCTATTTTTGTAGAAACTCCGACGGCTGGCAAAATGGCTCCACTACCGTTTCGCCTCACGCTACGCAACATTCAGCCACGATCAGAGCTTTCCTCATTGTAGATTTTTGGGCTGCCTTCGGCAGAGGAGGTCTGGAGGACACCTCCTCCAGTTAAAAAAACCAGCGATTTTCTACGCACTAATGGGTTGAAATACGCGAAGCAAAGGCGAAGTGGTAACGGAGCCCCTTTTGCCAACCATCGGAGTTTCTCAACTGGTCATTTAGGCGGCGGTATTTATGATATAATATGCGGCACTCATTTCAGTCTGTGACGTCCGGGCATGGTGCTCGGCGTGTGACAGAAGAAAGTCTACAGGGAATGAAAATGACCAAGAAGAATCATCGCCACGTTTTTACGTCTGAGTCCGTTTCGGAAGGACATCCTGACAAAGTGGCAGACCAAATCTCCGATGCAATCCTCGACGCGTGCCTCGCAAAAGACAAAGGCGCTCACGTCGCATGCGAGACGACAGTTGGCCCCGATGTCGTCGTCAACGTTGGCGAGATAACGTGCAAGGACTTCAAGAAAATCGACACTGAGGCAATCGCGCGCCGCGTTGCAAAGAAAATCGGATACACGATCCCCGAAGAGCATTTCGCCGACGCAACGTTCAAGTACTACAATTTCCTCCATGGCCAGTCGCCTGACATCAACCAGGGCGTATCGCGCAGGAAGAAGGAAAAACAAGGAGCAGGCGACCAGGGCATGATGTTCGGCTATGCGACGAACGAAACGAAGTCGCTCATGCCGGCCGCGATTGTCTATTCGCACGAGCTACTCAAGATGTTCGCGAAGCTCCGCAAGACCGACAAGAAGTATTCGTGGCTTCGCCCCGACTCAAAGAGCCAGCTTTCAGTCGTCTACGAAGACGGCCGTCCTGTTGCAATTGACACCGTAGTCATCTCGCACCAGACCACCGAGGCGGGGGCGACGAAAAAGCACTACGACGAAATCAAGAAGCTCGCAACGAACTACCTCTCAAAGACCGGCCTTCTCACGCCAAAGACAAAGTTCTTTATCAACCCGACCGGCAAGTTCGTCATCGGCGGGCCATGCGGCGACTCTGGGCTCACCGGCCGCAAGATCATCGTCGACACCTACGGCGGAATGGCCGCGCACGGTGGCGGCGCTTTCTCGGGCAAGGATCCGTCGAAGGTCGACCGCTCGGCTGCGTACTACGCGCGCTATGCAGCGAAGAACATCGTCGCCGCCGGTCTTGCAGACCGCTGCCAGATTCAGGTCGCCTACGCGATTGGCGTCGACAAGCCCGTGAGCTTCTGCGTCAAGACGTTCAAGTCCGCGCACGGCGTCACGAATGAGCAGCTTGAGAAGATGCTCGCTTCTGGAAAGGTTTTTGACTTCCGTCCCTACGAGCTCATCAAGGATCTCGGGCTTCTCTCGCCCAAGGGCTGGAAGTACGAAGACACAGCCGCCTACGGCCACTTCGGACGCTCGAAGTTCCCATGGGAAAAGACTGACAAGGTCGCGGCCCTGAAGAAGTTCTTCAAGCTTGGCCGCTAACCTCTACGTCCACTTTCCATTCTGCAGGAGCAGATGCTCCTACTGTTCGCTCTACTCGCGAGCAATCTCAACAGCTGCAGAGCGCGAGCGGTATATAGAGTCGATTAGGGTCGAGTTAGAGTCACTTAGAGTCAGATTAGCGTCGACCCTACCCGACCCTAAGCCGACCCTAAAGACCCTATACTTTGGCGGCGGGTCGCCGGCGCTCTGCGACTTGACACCACTTAAAGGCGCACTCGCGCCCCTTCTCGACGAGAACACAGAATTCACAGTCGAACTACACCCTCTCGATGTCACGTCCGCCAAGCTCGATGAACTTAAGTCAATCGGCGTCAACCGCATCTCGATGGGCGTCCAATCGCTCGACGACGCGACTCTTCGTGCGATGGGACGCGGCTACACAGCTAGCGACGCCGCGCGCGCGTTCGCGCTCATAAAGTCTCGCTTTGACAACGCAGGGGTAGACCTCATCATCGGCTACCCAGGCGACTCAATTAATTGGCTCGACTTCCTTCGCAACTGGGGACTGGCTCACTGCTCCGTCTACTCGCTCCAGAACGAGCGCGGGCTGAAGGGCGTTCCCGACGACGAAACGGTTCTGGACGGCATAAAATCTGCGGCGCGGTTCCTCAAATCGATCGGCCTCGAACGCTACGAGATTTCCAACTACGCAACCCCCGGTTTCGAATGCCGTCACAACTTCGCCGTTTGGCGCGGCGAGGACTACATCGGCCTTGGCGAAGGTGCATACGGTCGCGAAGGTCTTAAGCGTACGAGGGGCATTCTACAGAATTCTGTGAATGGGGAACGGGTAGAGGGTAGAGGGAAGAGGGAAGAGGG
>JAFYQC010000172.1 GCA_017547265.1 Kiritimatiellia bacterium
ATCTGACGGCCTCCTTGAAAATGTCCCGCACGCAGGCCGGGGCATAATCATCCGAACCTATGCTCATGCGTATCGGCTCGGACAGCGGATGGTTTTTGACATCCAGGAGCAGAACGAACATGCTCTCCTTTTCTTCTCCGTGGCGAATCACCGCCCTAAACAACCTGAATCCGTCATCCGGCGTCATGACAGAGGAGCTCCGCATCTCTTCCGGTGACATGCGATTCGCCCGCCGCCCCATCTCAAAAGCCGCGGCAAGTTCCAGGCACTTCACCCGACCGATTCCGAGTATCGGTCTATCAGGATAATCCTTATTATGTTTCTTGATCCGCTCCTCAATGTCGCGCCAATCGGACGAAATAAGCTTGTTCAAGGATCCAAATGCATCAAGCAACCGTCGCGAAAGCTCTCGGACATCACATCCCGCGGCACCTGTCTTCAGAATAATCGAAAGCAACGCCTCGTCCGGGATTGTCGACGGATCTGCCGCGCGTTCCATCAAATCACGCGGCAACAGTTCCGACGGCAAGTCCTCAAAGTTGTTCGCCATCAATCAATCCTTCAAAACATCGGCAATGATGCCTGCAATCTTGTCCTGCTTGAGTTGGGGATGGAATACGACCTTATACCCCTCTGCCTCAAGATTCGCGAAAAACACCTTGGCACATTCGATCTTGATCCTCTGATCCTCCGGAATCTGATCCTCCCGATCATAATCCTTTGTCTCGACAATCAGATTCAAAATCTTCGTGCCGTCTTTGCGCTTCACCACATACATGAAATCAGGACTGAAAGTCCCTCCGGCAATCGTTGGGATCGCCACACTCCGCCGCGGAATCTTGCCAAACACGACAATCTCGTCAATGTCGGTCAGGACATTTTCCTTTTCAAGCGGAGAATCGTATGTGATTGCATCGTAAAGGTACTTCTTGCAAGGTTTCCCCGCAAGAATCTTCGTGCCGATCACGCCCTGCGTGACGGTCTTTCGCATCGAACCGTCCTTGTTGGTCAATGCGGTCGCCGTAACCTTATCCGCACTCTTCTTATAACAGAACCGCCCCTGCAGCTCCTTGTTCTTCCACAACTGGAACTCATCGCAGAACCGCGCCACGGACCGTTCGTTGATCTTCGCGGCGTCCGGCGCTCCGTTCTTCTTCGCATAGAGCCTCAATCCCTTGTCCACGACATCCACAGGGATATTCGTCACATTCGATATCCGCCGCAAAAACGTCCCGTATGGAATCGGGCTCTCAATGACGTAGGACGCCCCCGTCTCCTCCACAACCGACAATGCTGCGCCATCGCTCGCAATCTTGACGCGCGAACTCGTCAACGTGACGTCCTTGAACACATCCCTGGCGAAAATCTCTGCAACGACCTTCGGCAGTTTGGCATTCAATTCCTCTTCGTAGAACAGCACATACCGCTGATTAATCTCCATCCAGAGCTTCTTGATCTTGTCGAATGGCTCCTTGCGGACTTTGATTTTCTGCGCCTTCTCCTTATTTGCATCCTTGACCTTGCCGCCATTGAGACCGCCGACGAAATCAGGATATTCCTCAAAGAACGCCTCGCGGTTCTCCGGCAGGATGTTCCGATTGAGGTCAACGAACTTCTTCGTCAGCAACTCAATCATCAACTCCTCAGGCGTCTTGCCGAGCTTCAACGCGACTTCGCGCAGCTTCTGCTCGGTGATTGTCACCGCCAGCGGAGCCTCGGCATTGATTTGCGAAACTAGCTTGTCCGCAAAGTCAGCCTCGCTGAAATCGACAATGTAATTGAGCTGAAACTCCACATCCGAGACGCGGTTGCCGTTCTCGTCGACCGGCAGGCGCAGTCCGCGCCCGACCTCTTGCAGCTTGCTGATCTCACTGCCGCTGGACCGCAACTTGGCAATGGTGAACACATTCGGATTGTCCCACCCCTCCTTCAACGTCCACTTGGAGAAGAGGAACCGCCGGACATTCCACTTGCCATCCTCGTCCTTGAACGACAACAGCTTTTTCTTGCCATGCAGAATCTCGTCAACCTCCTTGGCAATCGCCTCGTCGGACGAATCGTTGTCCTTGGCGAAATATCCGGCGTGGCACTCCTTGATGCGCTTCAAGCTATCCTCAAGGAATTCCCTGTATTCCGTCTCGGACGGCTCCAGCTCCTTCAGCACGATCTTGATGCGTTCCTTGAGCAGCTTCTCGAAGGTTGTCCGCAAATAGGCCTTGTCCTCGCCCTCACCGTCCCCGCGATAGGATACAATGTCATCAATGAAGAACAACGCCAGCGTCTTGATCTTGTTCGGCTGGTCGCAGAAGTTGTGGCGCTCGACCTCGAAATGTCGCTCCAGAGCCAACTTCATCATCTGCCTCTGGTAGCTTTCCATATAAACGTCGACGCTCATCTCCTCGCCAGTGCGCTTCTCGGATTCGTTGGAAAAGACCACCACGTCCGATCCGATCGCCTGTACGGTGATTCCGTTGAACGCCTCGTTCACCGTCGAAAGCGAATCGCCAACGCACAAGGTGAAGCTCTTCTTCGCCTTGCCCGCCTCAAGGTACTGCATCCGTACGGACTTCTTGGACTCAATCTTGACGATCTTGACCTTCGCGTCCTTCTGATGCTCCGGCTCGAAGTGCTCCTTCACCACGCCCTTGATCAGTCCCTGATTGAAAGACTGGCAGGCATTCAGGTCGTAAAGGAGATGCCGATAGTCTTTTACGGAATGCTTCGACTTGCCAAATCCCTCCGTCCGCAGGGGGAACGTCGCGCCGAAGCGGATGATGCACTGCGGATCCAGTTCCTTCTCGATGGCCTGGTACGCCTTCTGGTCGCGCGAAAAACGATGCGGCTCATCGATGATCACGAACGGGCGCGTCGCCTTGACTGCGTCGAACGGACGGTAAAAGCCCTCGACACCCGCATCATAGTCGTCACGCTGCAACAACGAATTCTTGCTTCCAGTCAGAAGCTGCATGTTGACCAAAAGCACATAGATGCGGTTATCAACCTGACACGAACCCTTGACAAAATCCTCAACCGCCGCAGGGAAGTACTGCCGCCCCTTCTTCTTGTTCTTCGGCGGCTCCAGCACCTCGCACTCAATCTCGGCTCCATATCCGCACTGGTCCTTGAAGTGCTTCTTGACATAGCCATCCGTCAAGAACTGCGCCGTGCCCGCCTTGATCGCCAAGGACGGCACCGCGATCACGAACTTGTTGATCTTGAACTTCTGATGCAGCTCGTAGATAAGATGAGTATAGACGTAGGTCTTACCCGTTCCGGTCTCCATTTTAATATCCAGCGGAAGATAGCGCGAGCCCGTTTGGATTCCGCGAAACGCATAATCTATCTTGTTTTCGTCCTGAACCCGACGAAGATTCTCCGTCATCGCCGGGCTTCCGAACATCAACTTTGGATTGGCGTAGAACTGCTGCGGCGGCAGAAAAGGCACGCCCGCAAAGACGCCGCTCACCGCGTCCACCGCCTTCTGCTGATGCGGCAATGCCTTCTGAAGTATAATTTCCATTTGCCTCTTGCCCTCAGTAACGCTTGTCGAGAAGGACGTGCTTGTTCGTGCCGTTCGCGGCAATCTTCAGGAGATTGTTCTTCAGCGCCTCCAACTGTGTCCACGAGAAGCTGTAGCCGAACACGACCACATTGCCCGGATTAAACGCACCCTCTGTCTCGAACTTGTCAAAAAGCGCGGAAATACCCTTGTCACTCAATCCCGGCTCAATCAAATAGACGTGCTTATCCATCCAATAGGCCTTATAGCCGTCCAAGTCAATCACCCTCGGCTCCGTACCAAACCCGTAACCGTCATGCACCAGCCACGTCGCCAGCACCGTCTCAACCCCGAACTCCTTCAGAATGTCATCGGTCGCCGCCAACGCATTGTCATTCAAATCAAACTTCTCAATCTTATCAAGCGCCTTACCCTCAACCGCCTTCAACGTGTAATG
>JAFYQC010000016.1 GCA_017547265.1 Kiritimatiellia bacterium
CGGCGGAATCGGGATTGCCGGGACCCGGCGAAAGCACAAGCGCCGAAGGACCAAGGGCGCGGATGCCCTCCACGTCGATGGCATCGTTGCGGACAACCTGCATCTCCGCGCCCAGACTGCGAAACGCCTGGACGAGGTTGTAGGTGAACGAATCGTAGTTGTCGATTAGAATAGTCATGCGAGCTCCTTTGCGAACTGCGCCGCCTGGAAGATTGCCTTTGACTTGTTTATCGTCTCCTGATACTCCTTCGCAGGGTCGGAGTCCGCGACGATACCGGCGCCGGCGCGCATCGTGAGCGTGCCGTTCTCAAGGACCATCGTGCGTATGACGATGGCGAAGTCCATGTCGCCAGTGTAGCTGAAATACCCAGCCGCGCCACCGTAGACGCCGCGCGGAGACTTCTCGAACTCGGCGAGGAGTTCCATCGCGCGGATCTTCGGCGCACCGGTGAGCGTGCCCGCAGGAAACGCCGCCTTGAAAAGCCCCTGTGCATCGGCCTTCTCTGGATCAAGTTCGCCGTAGACGTTCGAGACGATGTGCATCACGTGCGAATAGCGCTCGATGTGCGCGAGATCGCGCACCGCGACAGTGCCCGTCTTCGCGACGCGGCCGAGGTCGTTGCGAGCGAGATCGACGAGCATCATGTGCTCCGCACGTTCCTTGGGGTCTGCAAGAAGTTCCGCCTCAAGCGCACGGTCCATCTCGGGCGTCGCACCCCGAGGACGCGTACCGGCGATCGGGGCGATTGAGCCAATTCCCTTCTCAAGACGCACGAGTTCTTCGGGCGACGAACCGATCAGCGTCTTCGAGCCGACGCGGAGGAAGAAGTTGTAGGGCGACGGATTCACAAGCCGCAAAGCGCGATAGAGCGCGAGCGGCGGGATGTCCGTCTTTGCGGTGAACTTCTGAGACGGAACAATCTGAATCACCTCGCCCGCGCGGATTGCCTCCTTGCAGCGACCGACAATGGCGCAGAACTCGTCCTCGGTCATCTCTGGCACAAACTCGGAAAGTGACGGCTCGCGCGATGCGGCGTCAGGTGTGTGCCCTTCGACATAGTGCGCGATGGATTCGGCGGAAAGGAGCCGGTCGCGCAGCTCCTCGATCTCGCGCATTGTCCTCTCGTAGGCGTCGGGTGCATCGTTCGCCGCGACTTTTGCGACTATCGCCGTGTCGCGGACGGAGTCGAACACGACGAACGAGTCGACTGTCATGAACGCCTCAGGCGGAGTGCCCTCCTCGTGGCGACGGGGAACGCGTGGCTCGAAGTCCGACACGGACTCGTAGGCAAAGTATCCGACGCGACCGCCCTGAAAGGACGACAACTCCGGCGCGGCGACAAAAGGCCTTTCGTCCGGCTTCTCGACCGGATCGAGACCGAGATACGAGTAGCGCCCCTTGCGCTCGCCATTGTAGACGCTTTCGAGAAGAAAGAGGTCTTTCGGCTCGTCGATGATTCGCGTCAGCACCGACACGGGGGTCTCGCGGTCCGCGATATACTCGCGGAACACAGGCGTGCGCTTGCCGCCCGCTGTCCTCCTTTCGAACTCCTCTTTTGTCAGGTTCTTGAGCATGTTATTTCTCCTTGATGAATTGAATATTAGTTTTGAAAATAAGAAGGCGACCTTACTTACAAAGAAGCAAGGCCGCCTTCAGGGGGGATTGAACAAAATCCCTGATCACCACGCCTTGCAGACGCAGCGCCACCACCAAAAGTTGCTGGAAGGAATCCTGTTCATTTGCCATAGATTATACCACTTCTGTTCCGCCCGATTCGTATCCAATGATTACGTAATTGAATTTTTACTTAAAATTTTTCCTCGCGGCCTAACGCGAGATAGAAAGCGGGCATGAAGCAGCACCGGCGGAATCGTCGCAAGCTGGCAGAGAACGTCTGAAACCGGCATCGAAAGCCAGATAGCAAACGCCTTGTCGTCAAGGAAGTGAGGAAGGAACCAGATGATCGGCAGAAGGACAACACCCTGGCGAAGAAGCGAAAGCACGATTGCTACGGCGGGCTTTCCGATCGACTGGAAAAACGTCGTTGCGACGACGTTGACTGAAATCATCCATATCATGCAGTTCGCGAGCTGCAAGTCGCTGGCGGCAAGGCGAATGACATCGGGGCTGTCACTTGAGACGAACAATCGCGCGACAAGCGTCGGGAACGGCGGCACCACCTGAATGACGAAGGCGAAGACGGTCAGTGCCGTCGTGACAAGAAAGCCCTTCTTGAGCGCCTCGAGCACGCGGCGGAAGTTCCGCGCACCCCAGTTGTAGCCGAAGATCGGCTGTAGCCCCTGCTGGCAGCCAAGCACCGGCATTATGGCGAGGATAAGCGCGCTGTTGAAGACTCCAAGCGAAGCCATCTCGGCAGTGCGCGACGCCTCGTCGGGCATCCACTTCGCAAACGCAATCTGGAGCGAGGCGATAATCACCGCGCTCATAAGGTGCTGGAGAAATGGCGCAAGCCCTATTGCAAATGTGCGGCAGAAGAGAGACGGATATATCCAGATGCGACGCAACCTGAGGCGCACGACGCTCGTTCCTCGCAGATAGTAGGAAAACGCCCAGATGCAAGAAAGCAGCATCGAGACGTTAGTCGCCCACGCTGCGCCGACGACACCAAGGCCGAAACCGAAGATAAGTATCGGATCGAGGATCACGTTCGCCCCGAAACCTACAACCATACACATCATCGCGCGGATTGCGCCGCCCTCGGCGCGGTGCAAAGCGGAAAGGCCGAAGGCAAGGTGAGAGAAGAGATGTGAGAAGAGGACGATTTGCAAATACGACTTCGCCGCGGCCGCCGCACCGGGCGTCACTTTGTCAGCGCCGCAAAGAGAAAGCACCTGGTCGAGAAAGATGTAGAGGAGTGGGGTGAGAACGGCGTATAGCAGGACCTTGAGCGCAATTGTCTCGCCTACAAGCTTCTCGCAAGTCACGCGGTCGCCTTCTCCGAGCTTGATCGAGAGGACCGCCGCGTGTCCAATGCCGATGAGCGGACCGAACGCCGTAAGCAACATCATCGACGGCATCGCGAGCTGGATGCCGGCCATCGCATCCACACCACATCCGTGCCCTATAAACGCGCGGTCAATTACGGCATAGAGCGCATTCAAGGTCATCGCGACCAGCGCTGGCCACGAATACCTGAAAAGAAGGCGTCCGATCTTACCGGACGCCAACTCTTCAACCTCAGAATACGACAGCGACATCTGGAAGCGACTTTCGTACCCGCGCCATTTCGTCAGGCGTCATCTGGAGGTCCCCGAGCTGGAGCGCCTTCAGGCGTCGCCAGGCCGAGAGGTCGTCAGGGAGCTTTGTTATTTTCGTGCGCGAGAAGGAGAGGAATTCAAGCCCTTCCTTTTTGGCAAGCCACTCGGGAATTTCCGAAATGGGGTTCCCAGAAAGATCAATGTCGGTCAGCGAAGGAAGGTCCTTCAGCGTCTCGGGCACTTCTTCAAACTTGTTGTCCCTGAGGTAGATGCGGCGAAGCGACTTGAGGGCGTCAAGTGACGGAAGCGCCGAAAGCTGGTTCGAGTTGAGTCGAAGCCACTTGAGCCCCGTGAGCGACGCCACCTCGTCCACGTTAGTGAGCGCGTTGCGGTCGAGGTTCAGGTAGTCGACCTTCGAGGCGTCGAAAGACTGCCCCTTAAGATCTGCGAGCCCCTGGTCCTTGAGATATACGCGCGCACCTTCCGGAACCGACTTGTACGCCGGCTCCGGCTCGTCGAAGCA
>JAFYQC010000173.1 GCA_017547265.1 Kiritimatiellia bacterium
ATAAATCTTCAGATGGGCCGTTGCTATCGTCTGATTATTACGGCATCATATGCGCTGTTCAAACGGGGGGAAGGCCTCCGCGAGAGCGCAAGCGAAAAAACAGCAAACGAAAGGGAAAACGATGAGCAGATTTTCGGCAGGATTCCTGAAGAGCATAGAGTCGGACTACGCAATTGTATCGCGCGAGACTCGAAAGCCCACGGAGGGTGAACTTCGCCAGCTCAAAGAGATGGACAATGAGGTACACTGCCTTCAGGATGAGGTCAATCGCCTTCAAGACCTCATTCGCGAAAAGCGCAAGGCGGCTGATGCCTTTTCGGAGCAGATCTACGGTATCAAGACATTTAAGGTGAAGAAGGCCAGAAAATGATCGAATGGCGACAAGCCAGGTTTCCCAGCAACCTGGTTTGTCGCCTCGCGGGGCGGTGCAATGCATCGACAATGTGTCGGCGCAATCCCGTTGCCCGGTTCCGAACGCGAGAAACAGGCTGGCTTTGTCGGTTTTGCGAAGACAGGCCATTGTTCGTCTTGAGCGGCAATGGTATAATACTGCCATAACGAAAACTCAAGAAAGGAGCCAAAGAAGATGGCGACAAAGAAGAGTGCGAAGCCGGCGGCGAAGAAGCCCGCCACCAAGACGAAGGCGGCGGCGAAGCCCGTGGCCGTCAAGAAGACTGCGGTCAAGGCGGCCGCGAAGAAGCCTGCGGCTAAGGCCGCGAAGGTCGTGGCGAAGAAGCCGGCGAAGGCGGCCAAGAAAGCCGCAAAGAAGCCCGCCGCGAAGAAGGCGAAAAAGTAGCCGCTGACAGGCAGCCGTTATGTCCTTGAAAAACCGTGCGACGTCCCGTCGTGCGGCATGAAAGATTTATGCAGATAGCCCGTTGCTATTACTCGTGAGATACGGCATCATATGGGCGTCCAACGGGGGAAAGGTAGTACCGCGAAGGACGCAACCGAAAACCGAAAAAAGGATGACGAAGATGACGATAGAAGAGGCATACAAGGGCAGTAAGCTCGCCAAGGCGGTAGAGGACGCAAAGCTCGGACACGTGTTCCTGCAGAAGCAGAACGCGGTGATGATTCACGATACTGACTACACGCCGAATCCGAAGACCGATTCGGAGAAGGGCGAGATGCGCGATTGGGTAAAGCAGGTCATGGAGAAGGTTCTCGGCGCACCGCTTCCGCGCGAAGTGAATGTGCTTGTCGATCCAAATGCTGGTGCGAGGGGCTACAAGTGCTACTGCACCTCGGCAACCTACGTGGTCGCGTTCGACGAGCTTGCCGTCGCCTGACGAACATTGGCAGAGCCGCAAGGCGAAAGCGGAACCCCGTCCATATGGGCGGGGTTCGTTTTTATATTGGAAAATGCCGCTTTTCTGCAGTCGAAAAATATATCCATAATTTTTCAGACGAGCCGTTGCTATCGTCAGACTATTACGGCATCATATGGTCGTTCCTTAAGCGGGAAAGGCCTGCGCGAGGGACGGCCAAAATGAAAGGAATAAAAATGGCAAAGATAATGGTAGCATTCAACGCCTCGGGATATGGGAGCGAGAGACAAACCTTCAAGTCGAAGGACGCTGCTGTGGAGTCCATTAAGCGCGATGCGTCGGAAATCGCCGACGCACATGACGGCGAGGTTGTCGACTACGGAAACGGCGAGTGGGTTGTCAGCTCCAGAAGCGGCGAGGAAATCGCCCGGTGGGAGATCGTGTAGACCAGTTGCTTTTAGCCTGCCGTTAGCGCATGATGTGCAGCGTGGCAAAAGCCACGGAAAGGAAAGCACATGAGCAACAACTGGAATCCAGAATGCGGCTTCCCCTCTGCCGAGCAGGTCGAGCGGATGGTCGCAGGCGAGGTGAGGCGTCTCGCTGAGGCCGAGTTCGCGCGCGAACGCGGAATCGAGGAGAAACGGGAAAGCCGCAGGGACCGCTTACGTGCGGCCTATAGGCTTCGGCGTGGACTGGTTGGACGTAAGGTCAACCTTGACGCCGTCTTCACCTTGGTGGGCAACGTAGCGGCGGGCACGCTGTCTGCGTGGCGAGGGCTCTTCGCGCTCGACATGGTCGCCCTTGCCGACGCTGGCAGCCGCGAGGACTTCGACGACCTCGAGTTCATCGTGACCAGGGCGCTCGGCGAGCTGAACGGCGTGAAGAACCTTCTCGCCCTCGCGCGTCGCCTCGCGTAGCGGACGGACATTTGGTATAATGTCCAGCATCAAACAACCCTACAAAGGAGACCCACTATGGACACAATCCTGGTCAAAGTCCGCCTCCCTTGCAGTGCTGCTCGATTGGAGAATGCGCTACTGAAAGCTGCTCACAATGGACATTGGCACGACGCACAGGTAAAAGTGGACGACAAAGGCAACCTAATCGTGACCTATCCGAACGACTCAAAGTGAGTCGGAGAGACCCCGGCGGGATGACCGTCGGGGTCTTTGCGTCTGCCCCATGCCGAGCGGCCCGCCGTGTGGCAAACTTTCGTCTCGCGCCCCGTTTTAAGGGGCGCGGATAAATCTTCATAAATCTGCAAATGGGCCGTTGCTATTCCTGGAAACATACGGCATCATGTGTCACGTTGGGTGGCCGAGGTGGACACCCTCAAACCGAAAAACCGAAAGGGCACGATGATGACTGAAAACTACGAAAAATGGGAAAGCGAAATTGACTGGTCAAAGCGAACCTCTGTGGTCGGCGGGCCGGTATTCTATGACTTCGTAAAGACGAGGGCAATCCCCGCGCTTGACGACGGGTTGCGCCAGCTTGGGACGGTGAAGGCATCCTGCGAGGACAAGATGCGGCGCTGGGGCGGTATCGCGGAGCGGGCGGACAAGTTGTCCGATTGCTTTTCTTCGCTGACGCAGTGCGAGGACTTCATGATCCTGATTCGAGACTTCGACGATAGGACAAAGGCGATATTCGCCGGCGAGAGAGTTTGGACGCTTTCAGATTGGCTTCGCATCGGCAAGAAGCTCACGGACGCGATGCGCGATGGATCAAGCGTGCCGACGAAGTACGGGACCGAACTTGCGGTCGTGAAGCAGGACATCGCAAACGCCGAATCGGTGCGCGACATTCTGCGTTCGTTCGTCTCGGCGAGTGACAATGACTACAGGCTCCGCTGCGCTCCCGAATGCTTCCGCACGCGGGTGTTCCGCGACCTTGCGCGTGACTTCAGCGAAATCACAGCATCGGCCGCGAAGGTGAACTTCGAGCGGATGCCCGACTTCCTGCATGGGCTTCGAGAAGCCCTAAAGGTCATCATATATGTCGCCAACAGGATGCAAGGAATCTGCC
>JAFYQC010000174.1 GCA_017547265.1 Kiritimatiellia bacterium
ACGCCGACCATGCTTCACTCCTCGATGTCGAGGGTCATCTGGTAGGAGCGGAGCGCGTCCGACAGGGCAAGCGGGTAGATGCCCAGTTCGCGGTGCGATGAAGATCAAGTGTGGCATCCAAAAGGAAAACCTATTCCTCACATTGACTATCATGATAGAATTATGATATAATTCAGACATCAAAAATCAAAGGAAGATTGTATGTTTGCAACGCAAATAAGACCCGTAACAGACTTGCGGAACCGCTATTCCGAAGTGGAAAGCGATTTGCAGCGCGGACCTGTCGTCCTGACCAAGAACGGTTATGGCGCGTCCGTACTTGTCAGCATCAGCCTTTACGACAAGCTCATCGCAAAGCAAGCACTGTATGAAGCCATTGCGAGGTCAGAGGTGGAAATCGATGCAGGAGAGGGACTTGACGCAAAGTCTGCACTGGCGAAAATGAGGGCGACGCTGCATGTATAGGGTCGTCATCTCGCCGTCAGCAAATGCCGACTTGTTCAGCGCGCTCAATTACATCGCCTACGAACTCTACCACGCGGGCTGAATGGTAGGGCGGCCTCGCCGAGGCCGCCGCAGGCGCGAGAGGCGTTGACGTGGCTGAACTCTATGGAGTTGAAACCAAGCGCGTGAACGAGGCCGTTCGGAACAATCCGGATAAGTTCCCCGAAGGTTACATGTTGACCTTAACGGAATCGGAGAAGAGAGATTTGCGGTCGAAAATTTCGTCCGCAAAAATTTCGCCGAAGAGCCGTGCTCTCCCCAAGGCGTTCACAGGACAAGAGCTTTCCGCCGCAGAAGGTATTTTATGACGGGCAGATCTATGACGCCCAACATCAAGTATAGCCGTCACATGCTTTCAATTCTAGCAATGAGTTCGTTCGCCCAGGCAATGGCCTCGTCAACATTCGGCAGGACATCGATTCCTCGTTTCTGCGCGGCATAGATGTTCTCCCACTCGTCGCCCTTGACCACCCGTGGAGGCCAGGCTTGGACTTTCCTGTACTTGAACAGTTTGCGGCAGATGTCACGCACCAAGTCAAGCTTCACACCGCCATTGGCCATGATGAGCTGCAAGTCAATAAGATCGTGCGCGCGTTTGCTTCCCGGCGCTGTCGTTCCATGTAGTTTCTGGGCAACCTGATACTCAAGTTTCATCATCGGGATAGCCGCAGGTTTGGGCAATGCCAGGTAATCGAAAACACCTGCGAGTTCATCTGGAACGCCTATCATCTCGCATTCGTCGGCATCGCCGATTTCATTGTGGCCGATTTCCAGTTGAACGGTGAACCAGGGGCGGGATCGGTAACTCAACTTCACTTCGCAGGGTTGCATCACATACTCAAAGGGAATACCCTTAGGACTGGCCTGCCGCAGAATACGAACCTCTCCGGAAAAACCATTCCAGCCTTCGGTCAATCTTGTCCGCAAGATCCCGAGAAAGGTATCGAGGTCCGTTCGCCAGGCTGTGTCCAGATCCATTGAGGCACGGGTCTTCACGTCGCCGAATCTGAACCTGATGCCGCTGCCGCCCTTGACAACGCCATCGCCGATCATTTGCGCCACAATGGCGTTCGCCATAAGCGTCCGAAGCTCGTTGGCACGCCTGACCTCTCCGGCAAAGCGCAGAATCGCCTTGTCAAGGTTAGTCCTTGAATTGGGAGCACTCTTCATCTGTCAGTAGTCCCTCTTCGTTTGCCCTTTCTACTGCGGCATGGATCCTGTCGGATTCAATCACGCCTTCTTCCCGCGCTTCACATAATGCAGCCACAAGTTTCTGGCATCTTATGCCGTTGTAGAGCGTCGTCTCGGAATCCTTCATGTCCCTGACAACATAGCCGTCAGGCAACCGTCGGCGCACACGGTTCGCCGCTCCAACGTAGATAAACGCTGGATCCGTGGGGGCGA
The DNA here is from genome assembly GCA_017547265.1 of Kiritimatiellia bacterium. The sequence continues at coordinate 1,909 of JAFYQC010000174.1, forward strand.
GGTTTAGGAGTGCGATAACCGAGGCCCCGCGAAGATAACCTTTTTCACCAACCATCGCAACGGCCGCAGCATAGGCATCGTTTGTCGTAGGGACATGGTGCTTGACTTGATACACTCCGTGACAAAGCCGCATTAGGAGGCCTGCTTTCGTCATTCTCCTCATGTTCTGACGAGAAACGCCCAATTCCTCCGCCTGCGCAGAGGTTATGATGCCGAAGTTGTCCTCGGCAAGGCCCCAGATTTCATCATAGGCGTTCATGTCAAATAGTATCCATTTGGTTTACAATTTGTCCAAGCGATGTGTATCTTAACAAACTTAGATGCCGAAAGTCAAGAGTGAATTGTCTGAAAGTAAATCAAACGTTTACATTTTGACACAAATCAACTACTCCTTGATGTCGATGCTTTTGTTCCAAATCCCTCCTTGCGCACCCACCATCGATTTGGTACACTACCCCACGAACCCCTTGATGGGTTCACATCCGACCGTGAGCCTCTGGCGATGCGGGGCAGGGCCTCAAGCCGATAGGCGGGAGGCCCTTGCAGTTTCTGGATACAATGAAGAAAACCATTGCATACATAGATGGATTCAACCTCTACTACGGCCTTCTCCATGGAAACCCGTCCTGTAGATGGCTTGATCCGGCCACGCTTGTGAGGAGGTTGCTTCGCGACGGCCATGATGTTGTCGCCATCAATTTCTTCACTGCTCGCATACGCCCATATCCGTATGATGCGCAAGCGGTTGCGCGGCAGGACATCTATCTCCAGGCACTTGCGGCGCAACCGCTTGTCCATGTCGTGGAAGGCTACTACAATCGAAACAAGATATGGCTTCCACACGTTGATCAAGAATGCAGGTCGTGCCGAAAATCGCGAGACGGAATGGCTCACGTGATGAAATTTGAGGAAAAGCGGTCTGATGTCAATCTGACCTCCGCCTTTCTTGCCGATGCATTCAGGAATAATGCGGATTGCTATGTACTCATCACCGGCGACTCCGACTACATAG
>JAFYQC010000175.1 GCA_017547265.1 Kiritimatiellia bacterium
CGATACCCGAGATGCCGAGCCCCTGGAGCTTGACCGTCTCCATATAGAAGAGGTCGAGGTCAAAGCCCTTGACATCCCAATCGAAGCCCCACGGAATGGACACAGGCGCGAAGAGCCCGATCTGGACGGGCGTCCAGCCGATCGCGCCAACTCCCTGGCCCTCGGCGCCAGCTTCGGCCTCGCCATCGGCGGCAAAGACAGTTACAGAGGCCGCAATCGCGGCGGTCGCAAGCATAAGCTTCATGTTCTTCATTTTTGGGCTTCTCCTTTGATGTGGAAAAATATAGGTAAATTTTACACTTTCGCGGCCGCCGCGTCAAGTGCACGGGCGCGGACGCGCAAAAAAACAATCCCCGTCACCGGAACGGTAAGGACGTAGAGGACTCCCATCACGCCGACGGTCATCCAGAAATTCGATATCAAAAGCGCCACGACGAGCAACAGCGCCGCCATCACCGGAAGCTGGTACTTTCTGCTGATATGCACCGACTTTAGCGATATCGTCGGTAGCCGCGACGCCATGAGCGCGCCGACGAAAAGGAGCATGAACATGCCGAAGTACGGGTTGTGAAGCGCGTCCTGCAGCGCCGGGTACTTGTTCTTCGCGTCGAGAGCAAGCGCGAGCACGGCGGGCGTGAGCACCATCCAGCACCCACCTGGCGCGGGCACTCCGGTGAAGAAGTGCTTCCAGTAGGGGAGCGTCGGCTGCTCGAGCATCGTGTTGAACCGCGCGAGGCGGAAACAGTCGCAGAGCGCGTAGAAAAGCGAGCATCCGAGGACGAGGCGCACCATCTGCGGCGAATAGCCCTCGTGCGCCGGACCGCCGGTGAGCCAGAAGAACATGAACATCGCGGGGGCGACACCGAAGTTCACGAAGTCAGCGAGCGAGTCGAGTTCGGCGCCGAGCTTGGAGCTCGCCTTCAGGAGCCGCGCGATGCGTCCGTCCATGCCGTCGCAAACGCAGGCGACGAGAAGCGCGATAAGCGCATGGAGGAACCGCCCCTCGCTCGAAAGCGAAATGGACGTGATGCCTGCACAGGCCGCCATTGAAGTGACGAGGTTCGGCACAATCGTGCGCAGCGGAATCATCTCGGCGCGCGACCGCTGGTCGCGGTTGCGACGCCTCCTGCCTCTCAAACGAAATCTTCCCATCTCGCCCTTCTCAGCTGACGGATATGTGTATCTCGCCCGGCTGCGCGGGAGCCGCCGGACGCGGCTGCGGCTTCGGACCGTTCTTGCGAGGCGGCCCGATAAGCGCGCCGAGGACGCGGCCGAGCGTCTTGGGGGCCTGTTCGACGAAGCACTCGTCCTTGAGCTCCTCGAGAACTCGGTTGATCACGTCCTCGCCAAGTTCGCGGTGCGCGTTCTCGCGCCCGCGGTACTGGAGCGTGAGCTTAACCTTGCAACCGTCCTTGAGAAAGCCCCGTATCTGGTTGAGCTTGTAGTTGAAGTCGTTCGTGTCGGTGCCGGGATGGAACTTGATTTCCTTCACCTTCTGCACCTTCTGGGCTTTACGCGCCTGCTTCTCCCTGATGGACTCTTCGTACTTGAACTTTCCGTAGTCCATGATCTTGCAGACGGGTGGCTGAGCGTTGGGCGTGATCTCGACGAGATCGAGCCCCCTCTGGTCCGCGAGACGCTGTGCGTCGCGTGTCGGCATTACGCCGAGCATGTTTCCCTGGGCATCAAGAACGCGAACCTGCGGAACGCGAATCTTGAAATTGACACGAGTGAACTGTGCGATAACTCACCTCTTTTTTTGGTTTATGATGTTGTATTATACCACAATCAGGCGCGCGGGTGTGATGAAAAATATGCGTCTTTCAATCTTTCCACGGAAACATGCGTGTAGACCTGTGTCGTTGAAAGCGACGAGTGCCCCAGCATTTCCTGTACGCTCCTCAGGTCGGCACCAGCGTCAAGGAGGTGCGTCGCGAAGCTGTGGCGCAACTTATGCGGCGTCAAGTCTGGCGAGAGCCCTGCCTCTGCAAGATACTTCTTCATGCGCCTCTCGATGAAGCGCGACGATGCCGCCTTTCCGGCGGAGGACTGAAACACCGCATCGCCATCGTCCGCGGCAGATGCGCCGCGCAGCCGCCCGAGGGCGTCGAGCGCCTTCGACCCGAGGATTACGAGACGGTCCTTCGAGCCCTTGCCCGTCACTATCGCAGTGCCGCGCGCGAAGTCGATGTCGCTCCACTTGAGCGGCGTGACCTCGCCGATTCGGCACCCAGTCGAATACAGCGTCTCAAAAAGCGCCGAGTCGCGCAAGAACTCTCGTTCGGAAAGACGGCCCTCGGAAAAGTCCTTGCCCGGCTGCGCGAGAAACGCCTCGACGTCACCAACCGAAAGCACCTTCGGCAAGGTCTTCGCCTTGCGCGGCCCGCGAAGCGATGAAAACGGATTGTCGGTTACTGCGCCTTCGCGCTGGAGATGCCTGTAGAACGCGCGAAGCGCCGCGAGCTTGCGGCGAACGGTCGTGGCCTGTGCGCCGGCCGAACCGAAAGACGAGAGAAAGGCCCTGGCCGCCGAGTCGCTTGCCTCGCCCCACGGAAACGGCGGAGCCGCGTCTCGCCCCCACACGAACGCGGCGAACTGCGCGATGTCGGCGGAATAGCCCTCCCAGGTGTTTGGCGAGACGCCGCGCTCAGCGAGGAGATTCGCCTCGAAGCGCCGCACCCGTGGGTCTTCCGCCGTGCGCGGATTAGTCGGCGGGACCATCTATCACCTTGGCCTTCTTGTCGCGGCTCGACGGAATGTCGCCAAGGCCGAGCGAATCCGCGACTTCTGCATAACCGGGGATCTTGTCCTTGTAGGCGACGATTACGCGCCTGAGGGCCATGACCTGCCGCGGCGAAAGCGACCTGCGGCGCTCGAACTGGTCTACAAGCGACTGGACGAACGCCTTGTCGTCGTAAGTCTTGCGCCCCTTCTTCGAGGAAGGCCGCCACTCAGTCACCTTGCCGACGAGCGCGATGAGACGCGGCACGACCGACTCGCCCTCGCGCTGGATTGGCGAGAAGCCGCCTGAGACGTATTCCGAAAGCTTCGCGCGAATCTCGTCGCAGTCGTCGAGCCCCGCAGCGTTCTCGCCCACCGCCTTGACGAGTATGGCGAACTGCTTCTGCGAGAGGCCGCGCCCGCGCTCGGTCTGGTCGCGCAGACTCTTGAGGAACGGGTTGCGCATGAGGCCGACGATCCTGTCAGCCGTGTCGAAACACCACTTCACGAGTTCGGGGTCCACCGTCTCGGCCTTCTGCGCCTGCGAACCTGCGATGCCGTGCTCCTTCAGCGTCGCCTCGCAGTCTGGGATCTGCGACGAATACATGAGAGCCATGCGGACGAGATACTCGAGCTGGCGCGAGGAGAGGGGCTTGCCGGTGTCGAACTGCGTACGCACAGACTCGACGAACGCCTTGTCGTCGTAAGTCCTCTTGCCGACGGTCTTCGGCTCCTTCCACTCCTTCACCTGATCGAGGAGCGAGAAGACGATCTCGAACTTCTCCTTGTCGGGAGCTGGCTCCTTGCAGGACTCTACGGCCTTGAGGAACTTCGCGTAGAACTCGCTGAGCATCGCATCCATCGGCTCGCCGTCAGACTCGACCTTGTCGAGCTCGGCTTCCATCTTCGCGGTGTACCCGACGCTGAAGAGCGAGTCGAGCTTCTTCACGAGCCAGTCGCAGACGAGAATGCCGCGCTCGAGCGGAACGAGTTTCTTCTTTTCGGTCTTCGCGTATTCGCGCGCCTTCAAAGTCTCAATCGTAGCCGCGTATGTCGACGGGCGGCCTACGCCGTTCTCCTCAAGCGCCTTGATGAGCGACGCCTCGGAATAGTGGGACGGGCCCTTCGTCTGCTTCTCGTCAGCGAGCCAGCGGACGGCGTCGAGAATCTCGCCATTGGAAAGCGGCGGAAGCGCCGCGACCTCGTCGGTATCGTCGTCGTCTTCCTCGCCGTCAGGGCGCTTCTTCTTGAGCGAAAGGTTCATCACCTTGAGGAAGCCCTCGAAGTCGATCTCCGTCGCGCTTGCGGTAAAGAGGTAGTCATGCGCGAGAGCGGGCTTTCTCGCGGCGAGCGAGACGGTGCGAACCGTCGTCTTCGCGTCGGCCATCTGGCTCGCCACGAAGCGCTTCCACACGAGTCCGTAGAGCTTGAGCTCCGCCGCGTCCATGCCGTTCTCCGCCGCGCGTTCGGGCGTCAGCATGACGTCTGTCGGGCGTATCGCCTCGTGCGCGCCCTGCGCGTCGGCCTTGGACTTGAAGAAGTTAGGGCTTTCGGGGTAGAACTCCCCGCCGAAGGTCGTAGTCACATATTCCTTCGCCGCCGCGCGCGCCTGCTCAGAGACATTGACGGAGTCGGTTCGCATGTAGGTGATGCGCCCCTGCTCATAGAGCGACTGCGCGAGCTTCATCGTCTTGCCGGGCGAGAACGAAAGGACGCTCGACGCCGCCTGCTGCATCGTCGACGTGGTGAACGGCGGCAGCGCGTGGCGCATCTTCGGCTGTGCCTTCAGGTCGACGACCTCGAGTTCAGCGTCAGCGAGGTCGAGAAGCGTAGTATCGGCAGTCTGGCGGTCGCGCACGTTCGGCTTTTCGCCGTCGATGCGAGCGAGCTTCGCTACGAACTTGCCGTTTGCGGAACCGCGTTTCTTCGCCTCGACGCCCATTAGGAAGTAGGTCTCGGGCTTGAACGCATCTATCTCGCGCTGGCGCTCGACGAGGAGCCGCAGCGCGACAGACTGGACGCGGCCCGCGGAGAGCGAGCGGTTGTTGGCGCAAGCGATGTTCTTCCAGAGAAGCGGAGAGACCTTGTAGCCGACGATGCGGTCGAGAATCCTGCGCGCCTGCTGCGCGTCGACGAGCGGCATGTCGATGTCGCGCGGCTCTGCGACGGCCTTGAGAACGGCGTTCTTCGTGATCTCGTTGTAGGTGACGCGGTGGAACGGCTTCTTGCCGGCGACGGGCTCGAGCACTTCCTTGAGGTGCCATGCGATCGCCTCTCCTTCGCGGTCAGGATCGCTTGCGAGATAGACTTCGCTCGACGACTTGACGGCGGACTTGAGTTCCGAGACGACCTTCTCCTTGCCTTCGGAGATTTCGTACTTCGGCGTGAACGTCCAGCTTTCGTCACCCGTCTTGTCGATCCTTATCGCGCCGTTCTCCTTCGGGAGATCGCGGATGTGGCCAACGGAACTCTTGACCGTGAACTCAGGCCCGAGATACTTGCCTATCGTCTTCGCCTTGGCGGGAGACTCGACTATCAACAGCTTCTTGCCCATGCGCCTACAATTTCCTTTCACACTTTACATTATCAATATTACAAAAGGCGCAGGGCATTTGTCAAGTAGGGTCGTAAGAAACACTATTCCCCGTTCTTGTGCGCTTGGTGCTGGTTTGCCTGACATCGTGCGGTCACGGTCGGGGCAACCTGATCGCTTCGCGACAGGCGCATGTAGTCTTGCCGTTCCCCTGCGCACCCCTCTAGCGACCGCTTGCGCGGCTCACTTCATTCAGCAACCATAATCTTTGACTTTTTCTGTTCGTTGTCCAGGGCACTGCCTTTTGTATCGGTTGTTGTTAGAGGCAAGGAGGATGAGGGGTAGGGGGAGAAGGAGGGAAGGATGTTCATAACCTGTTGGACACGGCGGA
>JAFYQC010000176.1 GCA_017547265.1 Kiritimatiellia bacterium
GCCCCCTTGCCAACCCGCGGTTGATTCATGTCGAAACCATCCATTGCACCCAGCAGTAATCTCGCAAGTACGTCATGATAAACGCACTCCAAGTCAAGCTTCACCTTGCCGAAAACATTCTTGTGCCCCGTCTCGGGGTTGCCATTGTCATCAATCTTGTACTCGGATGGCTTAAACCCGAACTTTCGGATGAAGACGCTGTAGATATACTGCTTGTAACTCTTGTCAAAAGCAATCACAGCCGCAGGATCTCGCACTTCGCGCTGAAGCTTCAATCCCTTGAGGCCCGCGTTTGGTTTGCCTTTCCCTCCCTTTCCTTCGGCAATAAGCTTCTGGTCTATGGCTTCAAGGAACTCTCGGACAGTCTTCCCTGTTTTATGCCCAAATGATTGTCCCCGTTTCTTGCCGTTCCCTTTTTCCGGTTCATGTTGCAGCTTTGAGGCTGCATATTCTTTCCGCTCTCTGGCGCCAACCGCCTCGATTATCTTAAATATAGTTGTGCGCACAGTCGGCCTCCTTTATTTCCATTTATGCCATCGCCAGCAAATTTCCAATGCAACACCCGCTGTATGGTCAATGCTGACGGTATACTTTTGGAAACTAGAAGTAGTATATCACGTCCTGTTTAGGGAGTCAATGCGGTATTGGCGTTGTGGCCGGTTCCGGATGCTTTTTGAGATGTAAGATTTGGACTCAACAAGAGTATTCATAGGACAGAGGGACATTACAACATGAAATACGCGATACTATCAGATGTGCATGCGAACCCGGCGGCGCTGGAGAAGGTGCTGGCGGATTCCGCAAGGTACGGCGTGGAGAAGGTGATCTGCGCCGGAGACGTCGTGGGGTACGGACCCGACCCGGTCGGGGCGATCCGTATCCTGCGCGAGAGGGGCGCCACGGTCGTCATGGGCAACCACGACGCGGCTGTCGCCGGTTGGCGCGACACGGGCGACATGATCGGCCATGCGCGCGACACCGATGCGCTGCACCATGACGAGCTGGGCGCGGACGACCTGACGTGGATCAGGTCGCTGCCGTATGTCTATGCGGACGACAACATCGCCGTGGCTCATGCCAACTTCGTCAACCCTCAAATGATGGCATATATCCACAATCAAACCGATGCACGCCATTCGCTGGTCTTCAGGGATGAACGCATGCTGTTCGTGGGCCATACGCATCTGGACGCGCTGTACGCGCTCAACTTCGCTCCTTGCGATTCCAACCCGGTCCTGCACCACATAGACTGCAGGCAAGCCGAGCCACGCGACTTCCGGACGGTGGGCGACTGGCGGTATCTGGTTAACGTCGGCACGGTGGGGTACCCGCGTGTAAAAGACTACTCGAGCTACGTGCTCTACGACTCGGCGACAGGTGACCTCCTGTTCCGCCGGATGGCGTTCGACTTCGCTGGATACGTGTCGGCTCTGCGGGCGAAGTCGATGCCCGTTCCCAACTGGCGCTAACCTTCGCTTGCAATATGCTGACAATTCACGATCCAGTTTCAGGGTTCTTCGCGAGCCTGCTCGCCAGAGACCATCGGTACAGGTGCATAGTCGACGGACGTGACGAGTTCTGCGGCGAGCGTCTGCCCGTTGGAACCGAGGAAGATATTGTCGCGTGGATCAAGGCGCGGTACAAAATTCTCGGTGAACTTTGGCTCTTCAACAACACGGAAAACACTTGCTCGAGCTACAACATAATCTACGAACGCGGCATCTCTCCCCTCTGGTTCGCCGCCGGAACGTGGAATCCCCCGCATGTAACCAAGCGGTATCTCGTCGCGGTGGAAGGGATGGAAAAGGTGTTCGTTCTGCAGCCGAATCCTGACGGATTCCTTGAATGGTCTGTCAAGGGTACGTTGGGATGGAACGGACAGCGTTGAAGCCACGATGATGTCGGGCAATGCCAAGCTCTTGCGCAAAAGCAATAAATCTAAGAAAGGAGAAAAATGACAAAGGAATTTGTGAAGGAAGTGATGTCGATACCATCGTGCTCCGGCAAGGAGGCGATGCTCCGCGAATACATCGAGCGGTTCTCGGATGAACGCGGGGTATCCCATCGCCGCGATGGCAAGGGCAACCTCTATCTCACAAAGGGCGAAAGCGATGGATGCTATCCATGCCTGGCCAACCACATGGACACGGTCCAGGGCTGGCAAGGCGCGTTTGCCGACCGGCGTGCGCTGCTCGACGTTCGGGAACGTGCTTGCGCCGGACGCACGGAGCTGTACACGGCAAATGGCGGCATCGGCGCGGACGACAAGCTCGGATGCGCAATCGCGCTTGCCCTTGTTGACGCACTGCCCGTCGTGAAGGCCGCCTTCTTCGTCGAGGAGGAGCTGTGCATGCGCGGATCGCGCGAGCTTGACCGCTCCTGGTTCGAGAACGTGGGTTTCTGCCTGTCGTTCGACTCGCCCGGGCGCAACCGCTCAAGCAGGACGTGCTTTGGGCGTCAGCTCTACACTGACACGTTCTTCGCCGAGGTGCTGCAGCCGCTTTGCGCGAAGCACGGCGTGACGAACTTCAACGACGAGCCCTATACGGATGTCGTCCAGATCCGCGACCAGACGCGCGCCATGTGCTACAACGTGGGGAATGGCGGCTACCGTGCCCACTGCCCCGACGAGTATCTGGTGGTCGAGGACGCGCAGAGCACCTTCCGTCTCGGGAAGGCACTCCTTGAGAAGGTTGGCGGCAGAAGGTGTTGGTTCGAGTAGCGAAGGATAGCCCGTCATTTCGCAATACAGAGGGACATATACAACATGAAATACGCGATAATATCAGATGCGAGAGGCTGACGAGCGTAAAGATACCAAGTAGCGTGAAGAGCATCAAGGATACGGCGTTTAGGAAATGCCACAGTCTTGTGGGCCTGGCAATTCCCAGAGGTTGCAAAGTGGAGAGCGACCCTGCTGATGGGTGGTGGTAGTCATGCGCGGGAAGTGGTGGGACCATCCGCATATCGCGCCGCACATCGGCATGGATTTTGGTTGCACACAAATTATCAAGAAGAGGTCGCCGAGCAACATCAAGAGTTTGATGCGGTTCAAAGGCTTTCCTTTATTACTACTGAGGGTTGACAAAGGGGCTCCGCACTTCTTCACCGCACTCCAGAAGCCAGAAATCGAATTTTCATCTTTTTTTTTTTCACTTAGTCGCGCAAGGGTACTTGTGCGCAGGGGGCGGTTATGCTAAAATGCCCGACAGTGAAACAACCGGCAGTACAGGTCCCACATGGCGGTGAAGCGGAAGAGCGCATGCCCTTGCGGAGGGATGCGCTGAAGAAGTCGCTTCTGCGTTCTTTCGAACTCGACACCATGGCGATGGTGTTCATCTGGGAGTGTTTCAACGAGAAGTGCAACAATTAACCCGCGAGACGAAAAAAGAAAGGTAATGACGAAATGGCCAACGAATGCGAGTATCATCTAATGGCGGTCGGCAAGAAGAAGGCGTCCTTGGACAGGCTCCTGTCAATAATGCGAAATGAAGACGCCGAGTTCTATATCTACCGTGTTTTCTCCGCCGATGTCGCCGAGGACGGAGAAGAAGGCCCGCCACACAAAGCGGGTGATTTCTGGTCTATGGAAATCACGGGAACCGTGGCCTGGTCTTGTGCACAATGGGTGGAAGATCTTCCGCAGCGTGAGATCAAATCGGACGACGGGGCGACCTACACCAACCTTCCGACTCTATGCAAGATGTTGAACGTCGCCGTGGAAATATGGGCTCAAGAAGAGGAGATTGGCTTTCAACAGCATATCGTGATTGACAACAAGGGCGCTGTCATCAAGAACGACGAGGAGGATTATACGTATATCTATGGTTATGATGCCGACTCTTACGTTTCGGAAGGCGGGTTCAATGACTATCGAATATTCGTCAATTCCATTGAGGAGATATGGAGCGATACCGACACTCTGAATGGTTCTTCTCCCGCTAAGACGCCAGC
>JAFYQC010000177.1 GCA_017547265.1 Kiritimatiellia bacterium
CGAAGCGAGACTCGGAACGAGGCGCAACCACTACGCCGCCTTCGCGGACAAAATGAAGCCAGGCCCATGCAGACGGCGACGTGTCGCCTGCGACCGCGGCGGTTGCCGCCGCAAGCGACATGGATAATGTTGCGTACTTTACGAACTTGTGCATGATTAACTATTCGGCCACGAGCTCGAGTATGGCTGAATCGTAGTCCTTGTCGCCCAGCAGAACCGGCAGGCCGAACTTCATCAGCGCCTCGCCGGTCGGCAGCGGCCCTTCCGCCATCTCCGCGACAAAATCGGTGCACTTCCCGAGAAGCGGCGAATGAGGAGTGCGCCAGCTCTCCGTATTGAGCTCGCGGAGGCGATAGCGCTTCGCCGGATCAAGCCCCTGAAGGACAAGCGGCGGCAAATAGTTCTTCCGCGTGTCGCGGGAAAGAGCGTACATGCAGACGATGGCATGGGTCTTCTGCTCATTCACGTACATGAGCGCCGCGTAGTCGTGTTCGAAAGGCGAGACGAGGCGATACAAGTCGCCCTGCTGGACGACAGGACGTATGCGGTGGTATTCCTTGAGGGCGTTGCGGGCGAAATCGAGTTCTCGCGGCTGCATGCTCTTCGGCTGCATTTCGATGCCAAAGCGTCCGGAGAATGAAACGTCTACGCGGTACTTGAAGGGAACCTGACGCCCGGTCACGGTCACGTGGCTCGCCATCGCGCATGCTGGATAGAACATGCTCGCGCCCCACTGCATCTTCACTCGGTCGCGCGGATCGGTGTTGTCGGAAGTCCAGAATTCGTCGCAGTACTTGAGCGAGCCGTATTCCATGTGTCCGCCGCCCGACGAGCAGGCCTGCATGTCGAGGTTTGGATATTTTGCCCGCTGGCGCGCGAGGACGTCGTAGTAGCCCATCGTGTAGTCGAAGTAGAGGTTGCCCTGGTGCGCCGCGTCAAGATACGTCGAGCCGACGTTGTCGATGTTCGCGTTCGCATCCCACTTTATGAACGAGAGATCGGGGACGGAAGAGTACGCCGCGTCGAGCTGGCTCCAGATCTCGTCGCGCACTGCCGGATTGGTGAAGTCGAGAACGACCTGCGTGCCGCCGCGTCCGCCGCGCATCGGGCGGCCTTTCTCCTGCAGCGCCCAGTCGGGATGCTTCTCAAGAAGATCGCACTTCCCGATGTTCGCCATCTCGGGCTCCACCCAGAAGCCGAACTTGAGTCCGCGCTTCTTCGCTTCGGCGGCAAGACCGCCAAGGCCATTCGGGAGTTTCTCCCTGTTCACGAACCAATCGCCAAGCCCGCGGTCGTCGGTGTTGCGGACTCGGTCGCCGAGCCCGAACCAGCCGTCGTCGAGGACGAACATCTCGACCCCGACGGACTTCGCGCCGTCCATGATCGTGACGATCTCGTTTTCGACGAACAGAAGCCCCGTCCCCTCCCAGTTGTTGAGCAGGGTCGGCCGCTCCTTCGCGCCGTTGGGCATCCAGTGGCGGCGCGCCCAGCGGTGGAAGTTGCGCGAGACCTGGCCCTTGCCCTTGTCCGAATACGTGAGCGCGGCGACAGGCAGCTTGATTGATTTTCCGGAATCGAGAACATAGTCGCCTGCGACATTGGCGGGACCGCCAACGACTTCAAGCAGGTCGACTTCGCTGCGGCGGAACGACATTTCCCACGCGCCCGACCAGCAAAGCGCGCAGCCGATGACGCGACCATCCGTCTCAGTCGAAGGTCCGCCTATCGAAAGCATGAATGCGGGATTGTTGAGCCATGCGTCGCGCACGCCGGAACGCGAGTCGAGGACGATGCGGCGGCCGCGCTCGATTGGCCTGTCGACGACTTCTCCCTCCGACGCCCATTCGCCCGTAAGACTCATCAGCCACCAGTCGTTGGCGAGCATCGGGAAGACGAGCGCAAACGACGACATGCGCGATATCCTCACCGCGCCCTTCTCGCCGTTGACGAGCTCGACCCAGGTCTCGACGACATCCGCGTCGGCGCGGGGACGGAACGTCTGGATGACGCGGAAATCGTGTACCGCATCGCGCCAGCGGACTTTAAGCGCGCCGCCGTCGCGTTCAATCTTTTCGACTATGAGATCAAGCGTAACCGTGCCGTCATCGTGCGTGACTTTAAGTCCGCCAAAGCGGTTGAGCCCGCGGCCGGACTCGCCGAATACCGAATAGGCGAGCGGATTGTCGGTTCCAAGCGAACTTATCGGGCCTCTCTTGACCGCAAGCGCGAGCGCTCCGGCTTCGTCCGCGATCTTCGGACCGAAGTGGCGCAGGTAGAGCCGCTCGCCCGCGCCCGACTGCTCGCGCTCGAAGAGCATCATCGTGTTTTCGGTCTCTACCTTCACCGGCTCCGCGGCAAACGCGCCGCCAGCCAGAAAGAGCGCGGCCGCAAACGCGGCGAATTTGGTTGCGAATGTTGTTGTGTATTGTTTCATGTCTTGTTTCCTTATTCTGTATTTTCAAATTATATTATTGAATCAAGAATGGACGCGTCCATAAGGA
>JAFYQC010000178.1 GCA_017547265.1 Kiritimatiellia bacterium
ACGCTCCACGAGACTGTTGACGCGCTCGTCAAGGAAGGCAAGAAGGTCGGCCTCCTCAAGGTGCACCTCTACCGTCCGTTCTCGATGGTCGACTTCGTCAAGGCGCTTCCCGCGACCGTCAAGGTCGTCACGGTCCTCGACCGCGTGAAAGAGCCGGGCGCTATCGGCGATCCGCTTTACCTCGACGTCGCTGCCGCGATCGGCCAGGGACTTCAGGACGGCGTCGTCTCGTTCAAGTATCCGAAGATCCTCGCCGGCCGCTACGGCATCGGCTCGAAGGACTTCACTCCGCAGATGTGCGCGAACGTCTACGCGAACATGGCGAAGGACAAGCCCATGGACAAGTTCTGCGTCGGCATCGTCGACGATGTCACGGGCCGCTACATCCTCGGCGACGATTCGTTCGTCGTTCCGAAGGGTGACCGCAAGGAGTGCATGTTCTGGGGTCTCGGCGCGGACGGCACGGTCGGCGCGAACAAGAACTCCATCAAGATCATCGGCAACTACACCGAGAACTTCGCCCAAGGGTACTTCGAGTACGACTCCAAGAAGTCCGGCGGCGTGACGATCTCGCACCTCCGCTTCGGCAGCGACATGATCCGCTCGCCCTACTTCATCAACTCGGCCGACTTCACGGCGTGCCACTGCTTCCCGTACCTCGAGAAGTACGACATGCTCAAGTCCGCGAAGCCGGGCTCCGTGTTCCTCCTCGCCTCGCCCTACACGGCGGCCGAGATCTGGGACCACATGCCCGACGAGGTCGAGCAGGCGATCATCGACAAGAAGCTCAAGTTCTACGTGATCGACGCGGCGAAGATCGCCCGCGAGAACGGCATGGGCACGCGCACGAACACGGTCCTGCAGACCGCGTTCTTCAAGCTCTCGGGCATCACGCTCAAGAAGGCCGACGGAACGGTCCTCGACCCGATCCAGGTCCTCAAGGACTACGCCGAGAAGGCGTACTCCAAGAAGGGCCAGGAAGTCGTCGAGATGAACTGGAAGTGCATCGAGGCCGCTTCCGCCGCGATCGAGGAGGTCAAGTATCCTTCCGCTCCGGCCGGCAAGGCGAAGATGCCCGCGGCGGTTCCTGCCGACGCCCCTGACTTCGTCAAGCAGGTCTCCGCGAAGATGATCGCGCAGAAGGGCGACACGCTCAAGGTCTCCGAGCTTCCCGTGGACGGCACCTGGCCGACCGCGACGACTCAGTGGGAGAAGCGCAACGTCGCGGCGTTCATCCCGCAGTGGGATCCCGCGGCCTGTATCCAGTGCGGCAACTGCCTTGCGATCTGCTCGCACGCGGCTATCCGCATGAAGGTCTATCCCGCGGCCGAGCTCGCCAACGCGCCTGCGACGTTCAAGTCGGTCGACGCCGGCAAGCTCACCTCGAAGTTCGGCGAGAAGGTGACGATCCAGGTCGCCCCCGAAGACTGCATGGGCTGCGAGCTCTGCGTCGTCCAGTGCCCGATGAAGGCCAAGGGCGCCCTCAAGATGGTCGAGCAGATCCCGCTCCGCAAGACCGAGGCCGAGAACTGGAAGTTCTTCCTCAATCTCCCCGAGGTCGATCCGCTCAAGCTCAACACGAAGATGCTTCTCGACAGCCAGCTCAAGCGTCCGCTGTTCGAGTTCTCCGGCGCGTGCGCGGGCTGCGGCGAGACTCCTTACGTCAAGCTCCTCACCCAGATCTGCGGCGATCGCCTCCTCATCGCGAACGCGACTGGCTGCTCGTCGATCTACGGCGGCAACCTGCCGACGACCCCGTACTGCCAGCGCGCCGACGGCCGCGGCCCGGCGTGGTCGAACTCGCTCTTCGAGGACAACGCCCAGTTTGGTCTCGGCATGCGCGTTTCCGCCGACAAGCTCTACGGCTTCGCCATGGAGCTCGTCGAGAAGGCGCTCGCGAGCGACAAGACGCCCGCGGACATGAAGGCGTGCCTCGAGAAGATCAAGGGCATCGACCAGTACGACGACAAGGGCCAGGGCGTCGAGCAGATGCGCGCCGCGGTCAAGGAGCTCAAGGGCTTCTGCGAAGGCGGCAAGAAGGCCGGCTGCGCTCTCTGCGCTCAGCTCCTCGCGGTCGCGGACAACCTCGTCCGCAAGTCCGTGTGGGTGCTTGGCGGCGACGGCTGGGCGTACGACATCGGCTACGGCGGGCTTGACCACGTTCTCGCCTCTGGCAAGAACATCAAGATCCTCGTCATGGACACCGAGGTGTACTCCAACACCGGCGGCCAGGCTTCCAAGGCGACGCCTACCGGCGCTATCGCGAAGTTCGCGGCGTCCGGCAAGGTCCAGGCCAAGAAGAACCTCGGCCTCATGCAGATGCAGTACAAGAACGTCTACGTCGCGTACGTGTCGATGGGCACGAACCCGGCCGCCACGGTCAAGGCCTTCAACGAGGCCGAGAACTACAACGGCCCGGCGATCATCATCGCCTACGCGCACTGCATCGAGCAGGGTCTCCTCACGAAGACCGGTCCTGCGCACCAGAAGGCGGCGGTCGAGTCCGTCCACTTCCCGCTCTGGACGTACAACCCGACCACCGGCAAGGTGAAGCTCGACAGCGCCGACAAGTCCGACACCGTCTCCTTCGCGGCGAACGCCGTCTCGAAGGAACTTGGCGAGAACCGCTTCAAGCAGCTCGTCAAGAAGATCGGCCAGGACAAGGCGATGGAGATGCTCAAGGGCGCCGAGCAGGGCTTCAAGGACAACTACGCGCTCCTCAAGAAGCTCTCCGAGATGTGAGCGTAGCTCATCCTCCGCAGGCGGCGCGTTTGCGCCGTGAAGGAGGATTAGCCGAACACGGGGCGCGGCACTTGTTGCCGCGTCTTCGTTTTTGGTATAATATGCTTCGTCACATGCAGAAAGGAGTGAGATGTCATGCCGATGCTGATGG
>JAFYQC010000179.1 GCA_017547265.1 Kiritimatiellia bacterium
CGAGCGAGACGACATCCTTGCGCTGGGCGACGATGTCGAAGAACTTGCGGATGCCGCTCTTCGGTAGCGCCGCGACGTGCCGGGCTGTGAAGTTGCGGGACATCAGACGACAGGCAGACGCTTATCTTCCTCAAAGGCGTATTCGCCGTTGGCCTTGTAGGTCTTAAGCATGAAGTGCGTAGCCGTGGAGAGTACGCCCTCGATGGTCGAGAGTTCAGAGGAGACGAACTCCGCAACGTCCTGCAGGGATGACCCGCTCACGAACACGAGTAGGTCGTAGGCGCCACTCATCAGGAAGCACGCATCCACCTGCGCGTACTTCGAGACCTTGCTTGCGATCTTGCCGAATCCTGTGTTCCGCTGCGGCGTGATCTTCAGTTCGATCACCGCACGCACGCTTTGTTTGTTCGCCTTCTTCATTCTCACCTCCTTGAATTGGCTACAAATTATACCATATTACGGCATGAGATTATGGTATAATGAAAACAGATAGGGAGAGCCGATAAATGAAGAAGGATGAAGTGAAGATCGTATCTGGTGGGCAGACCGGAGTTGACCGTGGTGCATTGCAGGCCGCAATGGACCTTGGTCTTGATTGGGGCGGATGGGCGCCGAAGGGATGGCGTGCGGAGAATGGGACCATTCCGCCTCTATGGCGTTGCAATGGGTTGGCGGAAGAATTTGGCGAGGCGGTTTTGGACGGTTCGGAGAGGCATATTTGTATTTTGTCGCGCCGGGCGTTGCATGCCATGAGACCGGTCATGCAGCCGGGTGTCTGCTCACGGGAACGCGGATTATAAAGTTTGTTCCGTTTTCTCGTGAGGATCCCGATTTGCTTGGCTATGTTAGTCATTCTGCACGGACGGGTTTGTGGGGTGGTGTCGCGTCGTTCTTGATCTCAAGCGGGCCGGTATGGTTTGGGTGCCTTGCCATCGGTCTTTTGACTTGGCTTTTTGGCGGGGTGGTGCATGTGGTGAACTATCGTGAGTATTTTGCAAGTGATGTTGTGCCGGGCGTATGGGAGTATTGTTGTGGAATGTTGAGCGCGGTCTTTGGATTCGTTATGGCGTTGTTCGTTGATGGCACATGGGGATGGGGATTTGTGGTGTGGCTGTACCTTGTGTTCTGCATCGCGTCTGAAATCGGATTGAGCGGTGTTGATCTTCAGTACATGTGGCGCGGTGCGGTGTCGATTGTGGTGATCTTTCTTCTTCTGAATCTCATTCCACCTGTTGGGTGTTTTGTTTCCGTCGGCATCTTCATCATTCTTCCTTATCTCTTCAAGTTCCATGTCCTAATGCTGTCGGCCATAATGTTGAACTTGGCGTTGATGTTGATAATGAAGCCGTTTTGCGGGCGATGCACATGAGCAGGCGGCTACAGCGTCTCGATGCTGTATGGGTCAAGGAGAAACGGCATGGCTCCGATGAAGACTATTCCGTTTTCGTCGCGCCAGGGCTTCTCCCGAAGATTGCCGGTTATTACTACCTTGCGGAAATTGTCGCTGACATGGCGCAATGAGAACGTTTCCTGTGTTCGCTTCTCTTGGTCGGGAATCGCGTAGGCAGACTGTATGTAGATACGCTCGTCGGCTTTGTTGACGACAAAATCAATCTCGTATTGCCTAATCTCGTGCTTGCCGGAAGCACGAGTTTCGATCGGGACTACGCCAACGTCAACCGAGTATCCGCGCCTGACAAGTTCGTTGTAGATGACATTCTCCATGAGATGCGTCGGCTCGTTCTGCCGAAAGTTGATGCGGGCGTTACGAAGCCCGGTGTCTGTCGCGTAGTATTTGCACGGCGATTCAAGATAACGCCGTCCTTTTACGTCAAACCGCCTTGCCTTTGCGACAAGGAATGCGTTTTCGAGAAAACCAAGGTGAGCATCGACGGTTTTGTTGCTAGTGGTCGTCTTGGTGACCGTTTTCATCGTATCTGCGATCTTGTTCGGGTTTGTGAGCCCGCCAATCCCGCTCATGACGACATCAAGAAGCGCTTCAACGGCTTCGGGATTCTTGATTTTGTTCCGCTCAACGATGTCGCGGAGGTAGATTGTCCTGTAAAGATCCGCAAGATAGTTCTTCTTCTCGCCATCGGACTTGAGCAGTACGCACTTAGGAAGTCCGCCGAAAGTCAGGTATTCATCGAATATGGCCTGAGACTCGCTCCCCTTGCGGAGCGGCATGAACTCCGTAAGGGAAAGTGGTGTCACTTGGATGGACTGGCCGCGTCCGCGAAAGACTGTGGCGACGTCGGAAATGAGAAGCTTGGAATTGGATCCAGTGACATAGACGTCGACACGCCGCATGGTTCGCAGTTCGCTGAGGACGCTGTAGAACGTGACGTATGCGCTTCCGCGGTCGTCGGGATGGATGCTTCTGAGGTCGGTGCCGGGAGGAAGAACCTTCTGGCAGTTCTGGATTTCGTCGATGAACACGTAATTCCAGCGACCGTCTTTTTTTATCCGATTCTTTATGTAGTCGAGAAGGTTGAGCGGATTGTGCAGCGGATAGAAGTCGGTGTTTTCAAGGTCGATCTCAATTATGTGGTCGTTCCGGACGCCACATTTGACAAGATGGTTCTTGAAGAGTTTGAAAAGAAGATAACTCTTGCCGCATCGCCGGATGCCAGTGATTATCTTGACGAATTCGTTGTGCTTCGCGTCGGTCAGACACTTGAGCAGTCTGTCTCGTTTAATGGTCATACTGTCTCTTCTATTCCCAAATTATTGGATTTGTCCAAGTTTTTGGAAGTGCGCGTATTATATCATGCCGCATCGCGAGAAGCAAGGGCGACGAGGTGCCGTTCGTGCTTTACAAAGAATGGGATTCCCCATCGTTGGTAAAGGGGGCGTCTGGGGATAAGCCTAATCTTCAAATTGTGATTGAAACAGCCGATGGGGCGAATGTGTATCTTGCGGAGGTCGCGAACGAGGAATGTCGCGAAGTCTAGTGCACAAGCTTGTTGTGTAAGATTTCGGAAGTAAAGAGGTTTAAGCCTTGTAGAAAACATGTAGAAGTTCTACACGATTTACTCGTTCTACATGGTTAAATAAGATGTTTTGCAGCTGGCTCTATTGTTTGTAAGAGTTGGCCTGGTTGGCTGTTCTGGTATTGTGTAATGACAAACAACGAGATGGAGGGGATAAAGAAATGCTTACAAACAAAAATGGAAATAGACGAAACAGGGAAGAGGCGGAGAAGATCCTTGCGGGAATGAATGATATGATTCGCGGGAGAAACTTCGCAAAGGTTGGCATGGACAAGCGGTTTGACCGACTGAATGAGAAGATCCATGGACTTGGATGGCTGGCACTCGTCAAGGAGCAGGAAGCAAAAAGGACGGCGAAAGGTCTGGAGGTGTACGTTCAGCTCAAGCTCGTCGATCCCGATTCCGAAGAGGCCAAAGCGTTGCCATAAGATGGCGTGAGCTTGAAAGAAGAATACAGGGCAATTTTCAAGGTGAACGGAAGGCGTGAAAGGGTAATTGGCGATGACGGATTTAGATCTTGACCACACGTTTGTGACGAGCGATTTCCATTTTCGCGACTGGAAATACAACCCTTCGTTTCTTTCCGAGAGCACCGAGAAAACGGAGGCCGCGCATATTGCGTTGTGGAACAGCGTTGTCGGCAAGGATTCTTTGGTGCTTTACGTGGGGGACTTCTGCGAGCACGAACTGCTGCGCGGCAATGGATGCATGACAGATCTCGCGGATCTATTCGGGAAACTGAACGGTCGGATCGTCCTCATCAAGGGCAACCACGATAAGCTGGACGATGCGTTCTACCGCATGGCGTTCGTGGATGTCGTGGATAGGATGTACATCGATGACTTGAAGCTTCTGTTGATCCACGATCCTGCCGAAGGGAAGCTTCATCCCGGAGAGCGCATGATCTACGGACACTTGCACAGGATGCGAGAGACACCGTCGCTCACAACGCGCAACTCGATTTGCGTGTGCGCGAAATGGCACGGATGGAAGCCGCTCACGCTTGCAGAGGCGCTCCTGCGAATGGACGCAGCAGACGCATAGGCGCGCATGGCCATTCGCTCAATGGAAAGCATGGCGTAGTCATCGGCGGCAAAGCCGAGGCGTGGGTCTCTACTCGACAAAGAACTTGGTGCATTTGTCGTCAGCGAGCGCAAGAGGCGGAGCATCACCCAACTCCAACTCTCGC
>JAFYQC010000180.1 GCA_017547265.1 Kiritimatiellia bacterium
ATGCCTGCAATTCGAACTTTTGTAACTCCCGTCAACGGTAGCGTGACGGTGCATATCCCAGAGGAATACCGTTCGTATTCCCTTGAGGTGATTGTACTGCCGATCATGAACGGTGATGATCCGTTCCAGCAGCATTCCTTCGATCGCCTGCGCGACGGCAAGAAGCGTAAGCTCGGAGGGTTTGAAGATGGGTTTCGCATGTCTCCCGACTTTGATGAACCATTAGCTGATTTTGCAGAGTACATGTGATGCGATATCTAATTGACACGAACATCCTAATCTACATTCTTGCCGATCCCTGTGCGCTCTCGACAGAGGCGAGTCGGATCGTTGAGTCTGAACCCGATGTTTCTGTCAGTATTGCCTCGTTCTGGGAAATAGGGATTAAGCAAAGCATTGGCAAGTTGTCCATTCGGGCATCTGTTCCAGATATCGAAAATCAATGTGTTGCGCGAGGCATCAATATCTTGCCGATATCCGCCTCGGCCATAGAACGGGTGAAAAGCCTGCCTAACATCCACAAGGATCCGTTTGACAGATTGCTTGTTGCACAAGCGGATGAGGGGGGCTTTGTGTTCGTGACAAGCGACACGACAATTCCGCAGTACCCTATTACGACCGTTTGGTGACGACGCGTGCCCAGCTCCGCGCCGTCTGGAAGGTGGCTGTCCCAGTCAATGCCTAGACACTGACGGGGACAGCTGTGATCTTGGTGTGGCGGTCACGCGGGAGGGCCGCGCTCCTGCGCGGTCGGATTATTTGATATAGCGGATGGGGCGGGAGTCGCTGCCGGTCGACGGCCAGCGCTCGGGAAGTTCCGTCGAACCTTCAGCCTTCCAGCCCTTCGAACCCTTCTTGACTTCCACAACAATGTCTTTCGGCGAACCGAAGAACAAGTTCTCTCTTCCGCGCGTTCTCCTGGCGTCAGTAAGTGGGGCATCGCCATTGAAAACAACCTTCTTCATGTTAAGACACCCAATAAAAGCATAAGGAAGTATCCTCTTGAGACTTTTGGGGAATTCTACGATCTCCAGATTAGGACAGTTTTCAAATGTCCGGAACCCAAGCTGTTCAACGGAATCAGGAAGTCTTGCCGTCTTGAACATGCAACTGTGGAATGCCGAACTGAGTACGCGCGTGGTTTCACGCGCCAAGATTATTTCGCTGCGGTTTTTCGGGTAGGCGATCAAGGCCATTCCCTCAGTGATGTAGACGCTATCGCGTGCGACCCAACTCTTTCTCATGACGGTGTAGAGCGCACCCTTTTCCGATACGTATATCGGGTTGGCTTTTGAAATCTCTATGGACTCAAGTGCAGAACAGCCCCTAAATATTGCGCCGGGAGCGTCGCCACCAGTCCAATGCGCCGCGTACAATATTTGTTCGAGGTGCGGCGGAAGGACGATTCTGGTCATCTTGTCGCAATCCTTGAAAGCGACGCTGTCAATCTTCGTGACCATGTGACCGTCAATCTTATCCGGTATGACCAGCACACCCTCCGGCTTCGGGCTGACGCATGGCTCGCCGCAGAGGATGGCGTTGCCCTTGTCGTCGAGCTTGTAGTTGAACTTGTATTTGCCATCCGGCGTGGCAGAAGCGGCGGGAGTGATATTTTCCCGATGGGCGATGGCAGAAGTGGCAGTGGTGGTTGGCATGTCCTTTCCCATTTCCTTCATGCGCTTTTCGGCGATCACTTTCTTGAGACCGGTCAGTTCGCCGGAGGCGATGGTTTTGAGGTAGAGGGCGGCGGCATGGGCCTTGATCGGCTCTGTGGCCATGTCCTCGGTCGGCTTGTAGTCCCACCAGAAGTCGGCCGCTGGGGCGAGTGTCTTGCCGGCCAGTTCGTCCTTGGCGATCTGCGCGGTCTTGGCATCCTTCAGTTCCGCGAACGCGGC
Organism: Kiritimatiellia bacterium; assembly: GCA_017547265.1. Next base: position 1,896 of record JAFYQC010000180.1, read on the forward strand.
GAGCGCGGCTTTCCAGTCGTCCGCGACTGCCAGCAGCTCCGCATAGCGGCGGCGCGTGGTCTCGTCGGCACGGCCACGCCGCACAGATGGTTCCAGCTTGGCGATCTCCACACGGGCGGATGCCACGCGGTATTGCGTAAAGAGGCCGGGTACGCTCTGCGCGCTGACCTTGTTGACGGCCGGCCTGAGAATCTCGTTGCGGATCACTTCCGGCGGGATGTCCTTCACTTTCGCGCGCAATTCGGTAATCGCCGTGACGGCCTTGTCATCCGCCTTGTCCTGTGCGTAGTACCAGACGGCACCTTTGAAGAGCAGGAACTGGGCGGCTTCGGTGTCGGCCTTGTGCGCGTAGGTCATGGCCGAGTCGCCCACCTCGGTGGCGCTCTTCTTTTTCGTGTTGTAGCTCTCCACGAGCGGCTTCATCAGCTCCATCACGAGCGGTTCGGCCTTTCTGAGCTCGTCCTTTGTCGGCATGGCGGCCGTCACAAGGGCGAACGTCGCCGCAACTGTCAATAGCACTCTCTTCATCTTTTCTCTCCGTTTCTGTTTCCGGCGAGGTTTCCCGCGCCGCGTTTTTGATGTTCTACAGTGTGGTACAGGAACGGCGGAAGGGAATGACAGTGGTTTTTGAATTTTTTTCAGTCGCGGAACATGGACTCGAAGCCGGCGATCATGGCCTCGACGCGGGTCTTGACCTGCGAGACCGTGTTTCGGGAGACGCCAAACGCCTTTGCCACCTC
>JAFYQC010000181.1 GCA_017547265.1 Kiritimatiellia bacterium
CTTGGAGACGTCCCATCGAGTCGCGCCAAGTAGTCTTGCCGCTGCTGTCGGTCGTCGTCGTGCCCTGAAGCCGGCCCTGTGCGTCGCGATAGGTCGTCTTGCCGCTCGTTGCAGTCGTTTTCGTGCCCTGAAGCCGACCTTGCGCGTCACGGTAAGTCGTTTTGGTGTCGGCAAGGCATGTTCCCGCGAGTGCGAGGCACGCGATTGTCGTTGCGAGAATCTTCGTTGTCTTGTTCATGTCACACCTTGCCTTTCTGCTTTGTAGCATGTGTATTATTATGCTTGTGAGATGTAAGGAAGGCGGAAATGTTATTTCTGACAAATTTTTTCTCAATGAGCATAAGAATCATGTCGGTCGTATGTGGTATAATGTTGCCTATGGGGAACGGACGGATCATCGCGACTGTGCTGGCGGTATCGCTTTGCGTACCGTCGCTCGTCGCGTTTGCCGACGATTCACCGCGCGCAATGGGCTATCGCCCGTCGCCGAAGGGAGTTGCGGCGAGGCGTGTTGGCTCTGCGCAGGCGGCGCAGCGTCTGCGCAAATCTTCCAGAACGGCGCTGCCTTCGCGATGGGATTCGTGCGAGCATGGCTGGGTCTCGCCTGTCAAGAATCAGAGGAGCATCGGCGCATGCTGGGCTTTTGCCGCATACGCGACTCTTGAGACACAGCTCCTTAAGGCGGGAAAGGGTGAATGGGACTTCTCCGAGAAGAACATGGTGAATTTGCACGGTTGGGAGATGGGGCCAGACGACGGCGGCAACAACGATATTGCTGCTTCTTATCTGTTGCGATGGGGCGGTGCTGTCGTGGAGTCGAATGATGTATATAAATCGTCGATGTCGGCATGGACGAGCAGTCCTTTGTTGTCGCCCGCAGTCCGTGTTCAGCATGTCGTCTGGACGGAGGAGCTTGACGGCACTCAGGAACGGATGAACGCGTTGAAGACGGCTATCATGGAATACGGCGCCGTCGCGACGTCGATTCGATGGGATGGCGGATATGAGCGAGATGGCACGTACTACTACTGGGGTTCAAAGGAAAACAACCATGCCGTTGCACTTGTTGGATGGGATGACGACTATCCGACAAACAACTTCCGAAATTTTCCTCCTGGTCCGGGCGCGTGGATTATCAAAAATAGCTGGGGGACGTCATTAGGAAGCAACGGCTTCTATCGTGTTTCCTATCACGACATGTCGCTCGCGCGCGGGGAACCAAGCGCGGTGTTCGTTCCTGCGGGCGAAGGAGAGGACTACGATGCCGTCCGAGGGTACGATCGGCTTGGGTATACATATGACCTTGCGCGGCGCTATCCGACAAACGCCGCCACGCAGTGTCGCTGGCAGGCATCGGTCTTTACTTCGACATGGAATGAGCGACTTGACGCAGTAGGCGTCTGGACGACTGTCTTCCCAATGCCGTACGAAATTCTGATATATACGAACGTAACGCGTGGCTCATCGTCGCCGACGGAGGGCGGAACTCTCGCTTGTCGGCAGTCTGGCACACTGGAACATGCGGGCTTCACGACTGTTCCGCTCTCGGCGGGGATTCCGCTTTCGGATGGAACCTCGTTTGCGGTCGTTTATCATCAGACTGGCAACGAGATATCGCTTTGCGTCAACTGCACGATGATAGACTTTGCGTATCCCATTCATGCGCGCGGAAATTCGTATTTCGGACGCGACGAAGGTGTAGCTGTCGAATGGATCGACGGAATGGATGCTGCAGCCGCAGTGGACGAGGATTGTGAATCCTGGGCGGCGTGCATCAAGGCATATACGCGCTCGACTGTTCCCGCGCGTGCTGGTGACGCGCCTTTGGGGTCGGACGACGGCACGACGTACCTTTCCGATCTTGAGCAGACGAACGCAACGCTCTATGCTGACACGGCAGGAACTTTTGGCGCGTCTGTAGGGCTTGTCGGCGCAAACGGACGTTCGCTGTGGACGAGCTGGCTTGCAGGGCTCGATCCGTCTGCCGAGGAAAATGCGGAGTTCACAGTCTCGATTGACGTTTCCGGCGGAGTGCCTAGACTGAGCTGGAGCCCGGACCTTGGCGATGCCCGCGCCTATACCGTGTGGGGGCGCGAGGCTCTCGATGCGGCGGGTCCGTGGACGCAGGTCGATGTCGATGATATTGGCACGAGTCAGTTCAGGTTCTTCAAGGTGACTGTAGGGGAATAGGGCCATTAAAAGGAGGCAAGAATGTTTGACGACATGATAAAGGCGTTGCGTGGCGCAAAGTGCGTCGCGGCGATGACGGGCGCTGGCGTTAGCACGCTTTGCGGAATACCGGATTTCCGCGGCCCGAAGGGGCTCTACAAGAACCCTGACGCAGAACGTATCTTCGACATCGACTGGTTCGACCGCGATCCGGCGGTCTACTATCGCGGGTGCAGCGAGCTCGTCTACGGGCTTGGCGCGTTCGAGCCGGGGCCGGTCCATCGCGCTCTGAAGCGACTTGAGGACGCTGGACGTCTCGATGGAATCATCACGCAGAACATCGACATGCTCCACCAGAAGGCGGGTTCGTCGAATGTCTACGAAGTACATGGTTCGCCGATCGTTCACCATTGCCGCCTTTGCGGAGACGAGAAGAGCTTCGACGAGATCATGGCGATGGTCAATGCGAACGGCGGCTCCGAGAAGCTTGGCGCGCCGTATGTGCCGCGCTGCAAGTGCGGTGGTGCGTACAAGCCGGACATCACGTTTTTCGGCGAGCAACTGCCGGAGGTGGCCTTCATGAAGTCGCAGGAGCTTGCGATGAGGGCGGACGTGATGCTCGTCCTTGGCACTTCGCTTACCGTGTTTCCCGCTGCGGGGATTCCTCGTCTTACGCTCCAGAAGGGCGGCAAGGTCTTTATCGTGAACGCCCAGCCGACTTCGCTCGACAAGTACGTCGAGGGGTGCTTCCCCGACCTCGCGGAATTCTCCGCCGCGATCGAAGCGGCATTTGCATAGCGGGTGAATCTCGGTTGATTCAGATTTGCTATAATATTCACCAATGAACGCAGAGGGCACAAAGAAGACTAGCTTCACCTACGAGCTTACGAACGACCAGCAGGAACTTTTGCTGGGAGTGATGCTGAACGGCAACTACCGCAAGCGCGAAGTTCCCTATTCCCTCTGGTCGATTGAAGGCGACCATTTCAACGCGACGCTCTACGAGAAGGAGAAGCATGGCAAACGCAAGCTCTGCGTGCAGGGTTCGAAAGCCGAGGACTTCGTTCTCTTTGTACTTGAGCCGCATGTGCTTGGCGCTGCGACGCTTGGCTATGAGACGATCTTGAATCCCGACCTCGTGGCTCCTCATGCTGGCAGCGATGAATCTGGAAAGGGCGACTACTTTGGGCCGCTCGTCGTCTGCTGTGCCTACACGGACGAGACTCTTTCCGAGAAGATGCAGGAGATGGGCGTCAAGGACTGCAAGCAGATGTCCGACAAGTCGGTCCTCACGACTGGTGCGAAGCTCCGCGCGCTTCTCGGCCCGACGGGCTATGCCGTGGTGAAGCTCGGCCCCGCTGCGTACAACCGACTTTATTCAAAGATCAAGAACATCAACCGTATGCTCGCCTGGGCTCACGGCACGGCGATCGAGGAATTGCTCGAGAAGCGCCAGTCCTGCCCGCGTGTCGTCGTTGACCAGTTTGCGCCGACTGAAACGACCATTCTTCGTGCCCTCAAGACGCGCGGCAAGGCGATCAAGGTTGAGCAGCGCCACAAGGCCGAGAGCGACATCGCTGTTGCGGCCGCCTCTGTGATTGCGCGCGAGATTTTCCTCCGTGACATCATGAAGATGGGCGAAGAAATCTTCGGCCCTCCCGCCGAGGGACGCGAAAACGTTCCCGCCGGCTCGTCAGACCCGCGTGTTCGCGCGCTCGCCGAGGAGATGGTTCGCAAAGAAGGCCCCGTCTGGCTAATGAACCACGTGAAGGCCCATTTCCAGACGACGGACAAGGTCCTCTCCGCGTGCGGCAAGTCGCGTGCTGACCTCCCGCCAGAAGGACAGGTCGTCTCTGCGTCAAAAGCGGCGTCTTCCTGAGGCGGCGTCTCTCCGCACTTCGGCCACGTAATCGTCTACATGCGCGTTCGGCGGCGGCCGAATATGGTATAATATCACAAATTTGGTCCTGTAGCTCATCTGGACAGAGCAGCTGCCTTCTAAGCAGCGGGTAGTGGGTTCGAGTCCCGCCAGGACCGCCATTGAAAGAGAAGAAAAGAAAATGAAATTGCTAGACGAACTTAGGGCGCGCGGACTCGTGGAGGCCCTTACGGACCCGGAAATCGAGAAGGCCCTTGAGAAGCCCATGACCGTCTACTGCGGGTTTGACCCGTCCGCCCGCTCTTTGCAGGCAGGAAACCTCGTCTCCATTGTCGTCCTTCGTCGTCTCCAGCTCGCAGGCCACAAGGTGATTGCGCTCGTTGGCGGCGCGACGGGGCTCATTGGCGACCCGAGCGGCAAGTCCGCCGAGAGGAACATGCTCACGGTCGAGCAGGTGGAGGAGAACAAGAAGGGCATACGCGAGAACCTTTCGAGAATACTTGACTTTGACGGTCCCAACGCCGCCATCATGGTCGACAACTACGACTGGTACAAGGGCACGAGCGCAATTGAGTTCCTGCGCGACATCGCTATCAACTTCCGCGTGCCGCAGATGCTCGCGAAGGAGTCGGTCAAGAAGCGCCTCGAGGCGAGCGAAGGCGCTCTTACGTTCACCGAGTTCAGCTATCAGATTCTCCAGGGCAACGACTTCCTGCACCTCTACGACAACTACGGCTGCCAGATGGAAGTCGGCGGCGCAGACCAGTGGGGCAACATCACGGCCGGTACCGACCTCGTCCGCAAGATGCGCGGCAAGTCTGCCTTCGGCCTCACGTTCCCGCTTCTCCTCGACTCGTCGGGCAAGAAGTTCGGCAAGAGCGAGGGCAACGCGCTTTTCATGAACGGCGAGATGACGCCCGTGTTCGACTGGTACCAGTACTTCCTGAGGACGCCCGACGCCGATGTCATTCGCTACCTCAAGGTCTTCTCGATGAAGTCGCTCGAAGAAATCGCGGCGCTCGAGGCCGAGATGAAGACGCACCCCGAGGCCCGCGTTCCGCAGAAGGCGCTCGCGGAAGAGCTTACGCGCCTCGTCCACGGCGAGGAAGGGCTAAGGAAGGCACAGGAGGCGACCGAGGCGCTCTATGCGAAGAAGAGCGCTGCAGACGTCGCGAAGGCCGAGAACGTGCCGAGCGCGTCAGTCTCGCTTGCCGACAGCGTCGGGAAGCCCGTCTTCGCCGTCGCGGCCGCCGCGGGGATGTTCAAGTCCAATGGCGAAGCGAGGCGCATGGCGGCGCAGGGAGGTCTCTCCCTCAACGACGCGAAGATCGACGCCAACCGACTCTTTGCCGCTGACGACGTGAAGGACGGCGTTGCCGTTCTCCGCTCCGGAAAGAAGAACTACTTTGTGCTGAAATTCTCGTGAAGACGATAGAGAGATACGCGTTCGGATCCTTCCTCTCGAGCTTCCTGCTCGCGTTTCTAGTCCTGTCGTTCGTCATAACGATCGGCCTGATGGTCCAGATCGTCGGCTTCATCCTCGACGGCGTCTCGCCCTCGCTCATCGGCCAGTTTGCGCTCGTCAGCTTCCCCGAGACGATGCAGTGGACGATGCCGCTTGCGCTTCTCGTGGCGAGCGTCCTCGTCTTCTCACGCATGAGTGCCGACAGCGAAATCGCCGCGATGCGCGCTTGCGGCGTGAACCTGCTGTCGATCATGAAGTGGCCTATCGCGTTTTCGCTTCTTTGCGTGGCGCTCGGGTTCTACATCAACAACGAAGTTGTGCCGCGCGGACACGAGGTTCGCAGGAGTCTAAAGACGAAGGTTTCCGTTAGCACCGGCATAGACCTCCTCGAGCCGGGGCACGTGATCGACGACTTCCCGAAGATGAAGTTCTACTTCGGCGCGAAGGAGGGCAACTGGCTTTACGACATCGTCGTCATGGACTATTCGCAGAAGGTCGACCGCATGATAACCGCCTCGAAGGCGCTCGTGACGAGCGAGGGAACGGACCTTCACCTCGACCTCTACCAGATGACGGTCGACCCGCTCGACGAGGACCACCCGACGATGGCGCGTGCAAGCCGTTTCCCCTATGTCGTCAAGGACGCGATAAAGGAAGTCAAGTACAACAAGAAGGACAAGGACCTCGACTTCGGCGAGATCCTTGCGAAGATGAAAGTCCAGAAGCGTCTCGTTGACGCTGCGAAGGGCAAGAGCAAGACCGCCGGCACCGAGAAGAACCTGCGGAAGCGCGACCTCTCGAAGACGCGGACGGAGTTCTCGAAACGGCTCGTCTTCGCTATGGCCTCGTTCTGCTTCGTCCTTGTTGGAATCCCGCTCGGCATCAAGGCCCAGCGAAAGGAGAGCTCGATCGGCATGGCCATATCGCTTGCCGTCTCTCTCGGCTACTACATAATCGTGATACTTATGCTTTCGGCTCAGAAGAACTTCGCGATGCGGCCGGACATCCTCATCTGGCTGCCGGTTCCCGCGTGCTTCGCGATCGCGTCGTACCTTGTTCCGAAAAACCTGTAGGGAAGTTGAAAAGTTGGTAGGGGCGTGTCTCCGACACGCCCGCAAGTTGAAAGGCTAAAACTAAAAATGAAAATTCATCCAACAGCAATAGTCGAAGACGGTGCACAGCTTGGCGCGGACGTGGAGATCGGCCCTTATGCGCACATTGGCAAAGACGTCAAGCTTGGCGACGGCACGGTCGTTAAGCAGGGCGCGATAATCGACGGCCACACCACGATCGGCTCTATGTGCCAGATATTCCCCTACGCCTGCATCGGCATGAAGACGCAGGACCTCAAGTACAAGGACGGCTCCGTCTCGTACGTCGAGATCGGCGACCGCACCGTGATCCGCGAGTTCGCGACCGTCCACCTCGGCACGGCCGACGGCGAGAAGACGATCATCGGCTCGGACTGCCTCTTCATGTGCTACTGCCACGCGGCGCACGGCGTCATTCTCGGCAACCACTGCATTTGCTCGAACTCCGTTCAGCTTGCGGGCGACGTCCATCTCAACGACTGGGCGATCGTCGGCGGATGTGCCGCGGCGCACCAGTTTTGCACCGTGGGCGAACACGCGATGGTCGGCGGCATGACGAAGATTCGCCAGGACGCGCCGCCGTTCATGCTCACCGACATGTTCGAGGGTTCGATGAAGGTCATCGGCGTCAATGTCGTCGGGCTTACGCGCCGCGGCTTTTCGCGCGAGGCGATTCAGGCGCTCAAGGAGGCCCATCGCTTCCTCTACCGCGACGGCCTCAACCGCTCGCAGGCGCTCGACCGCGTTGAGCACGACGTCGAGCAGACGCCCGAGGTGCAGCGCCTCGTCGCGTTCTACCGCAAGTCGCAGCGCGGTGTCGCCTGACGAGACTGGCGCTCGAGGCATTGTTTTGCTATACTATTGGCGATGAACATCAACGACATTGTAAAGACGCTTGACGGCACGCTCGTTGCCGGCGGAGATTCCGACCGCACGGTCGGCACGATCGTCGCGAACGACCTCATGAGCGACGTCCTCCTCAACGATGGGGACGACATCCTGCTTCTCACCTCGCTCGCCTCCGACCAGGCGATCAGGACTGCGAATATCGTCGGCGCAATGTGCGTCGTCGTTCACAATGCGAAGCCGTTGCCGCAGACGATGTGCCAGGTGGCCGACACGCTCGGCATTCCGCTCGTGAGCTCGCCGCTCTCCAAGTACGAGAGCTGCGTGCGCATCCACGACTTCCTCAAGGCCGAATCCGGGTCGTGATGGAGTACAAGCCGACGATCCTGAGCGGCGGCGAAAGCCGCAACGACGACCAGATAATGGCCGCGCACGAGCGCAAGCACGTCCGCCGCGTCTCGGGGCCGGGGCTTCCCGGTTCCGACGGACAGGGCGAGCCGCTCGTCATAATGGAGCTTTTGCAGCGCCTTCGCGTCAAAGACGTGATGCGCGACCACGACATAATCTCCGTTGTTCGCACCGACACGATGCACTTCGCGCAGAACTTGATGAAGCGCAACCACATCTCGGGCGTGCCCGTGGTGGAGGGGAAGCGTCTCTTCGGCATCGTCTCGATCAACGACATCATCATGGCCCTTGAAGGCGGCTGGATAGGCGATCCCTGCCAGAAGCACATGGCGACGAACCTCGTCGTCCTTGAGGAGGACATGCCTCTCGCCTTTGCGCTCAAGTATTTCGAGAACTACATCTTCGGGCGCTTCCCGGTGCTCAACAAGGAGCGCGACTTGGTCGGCATAGTCTCGCAGCGCGACGTCACGCGCGTCATGATGCGCGAGCTCACAAAGGAGCTAACGCGTCTTGAGGGCGGCACGTCATCGACGGCCATGTCTGGCGAAGCATCCAAGTCGGAAGGGGCTCTTCCATACTACTCGATGCGCCAGTTCGTCGTCGTCCGCAACGATCTCCAGAACGCCGGCAAGGCCGCGAACGAGATAAAGAAGATGCTGGGCGATGCGGGCGTAGAGAAGAAGATCATAAGGCGCGTTGCCGTTGCCGCATACGAGCTTGAGATAAACATCTGCATCCACTCTCTTGGCGGTTCTATAACTTTCATCCTCGACGGCCACAAGGCGACCGTCATTGCGAAGGACAAGGGCCCTGGCATAAAGGATGTCGAATGGGCTCTTCGCGACGGCACTTCCACTGCTAACGACTGGATTCGCTCGATGGGCTTTGGCGCGGGAATGGGACTTTCCAACTCCAAGCGCGTTGCCGATTTCTTCGACATCAAGTCGACCGTCCCGACCGGAACGACGGTTCTCTGCGAGTTCAACTTGCCCGAGAAGAAATAGCGCTCAGCCGTCGAGGCGGCGGAGGCGAAGTTGGCCGCAGGCGGCGTCTGCGTCTTTGCCTCGTGAGCGGCGGAGCATCGTCTGCACGTGGTTCTTCATCAGGACGTCGAGGAACATAAGCATCGTCCTCTCGTCTGGCGTCTTGAAGTCGGGACGGTGCGAGACGGGCGAAAGGGGGATGAGGTTGACCTTCGCCATCGGAACGCGCTTCACTTGCCGCGCAAGCTCCTCGGCGCATTCGCGCGAGTCGTTCACGCCCTTGATGACCGTGTACTCGAAAGTGATGATTCTCTTAGTCGCCTTGGTGTATGCGGCGCAGGCGGCGAGAAGCTCGTCGATCGGCCACTTCTTGTTTACCGGCATCAGCTCGTTTCGCAGCGCATCGTTCGGCGCGTGGAGCGAGACGGAAAGCTCGAACTGTATTCCCTCGGCGGCGAGCTTCGCAAAACCGGGGACTACGCCGCAGGTGGAGAGCGTTATGTGGCGCGCGCCGAGGTTGGGGCCGCGCCCCGCGTTGATGAGCTTGAGGGCCCTCATCGTCTCGTCGTAGTTTGCGAACGGCTCGCCCATGCCCATCACTACGATGTTCGTGATCTCCCCGAGCGCGCGGCCCGCCATGTATTCCGCGACAATCTCGTCGGCGGTGAGCGAACGCACTACGCCGCGCGCGCCAGACGCGCAGAACGCGCAGCCCATGCCGCAGCCGACCTGCGTCGAAATGCACTGCGTGAAGCGGCCTGTCGCCGGGATAAGCACCGTCTCCACAGACTCGCCGTCCACGAGGCCGATGAGCAATTTCTGCGTGCCGTCGGACGACTTCGAGACTTCAAGCGTCTTCGTCTTCGTGATCGGGAACTCGGTCTTCAGCTGTTCGCGGAAATCCTTTGGAAGCGTCGTCGCCTGGTCCCAGTCGGTGATGTAGTCGCGGTAGAGCGCCTGGAGTATCTGGTCGGCGCGGAACGCGCGCATGCCGCGCTCCTTCAGGATCGGCTTCCACTCGTCGGGCAGTATGCTCCACGCTTTTTTCATCGCCGCATATTATACCAAAAGCCTGACAATGGCTGGGCTTGCCTATTTTTGAATTTGAGAGAGGATTTCGTCTCTGCAAATAACGGGTGCAAGGTGTTTTCGTAAGTGAAATTGACTTTTTCTCCTGACAAAAAGAAACTCCGACCGTTAGGGCTCTCGCTACCGCTCCGCTGCTTCGCGATGTCTCAACGGCGATTCTGCGCGTTGAATTGTTTTTTGGGGCTGCCTTCGGCAGGTTTTGAAGGCGTAGCAACCACTCCGTCGCGGCAGTGAGGAGGTCTGGAGGATACTTCCTCCAGCTTAAAGACGA
>JAFYQC010000182.1 GCA_017547265.1 Kiritimatiellia bacterium
CATCACCGACATCGGCTCCGTGAAAGCCTATGTGCACCGCACCACCGGAGCCATGCTCCCCCCTCCACCCTATCTTCCCCAGCATCGGTTTCCTCTTGTTCAGGAGTCCTCTTCTCCAATAGAGGTAACCTCCATTGTCGGGCGGAACGAGCGCAGCGAGTGAGTCCGACGGAACTCCCACCTACTCCACCTTAGGGCGATTTGGTATAATGTGCGCCATGAAGACAAAGCCGCTTTTCATCGTGATGTCCGCGCCTTCCGGCTGCGGCAAGTCCACCCTCATCGACATGCTTCTCCAGGAGTACCACGACATCGTCTACTCGATCTCGTGCACGACACGCGCGCCGCGCGGCGAAGAGGAAGACGGCCTAGACTACCACTTCAAGACGAAGGAGCGCTTCGAAGAGCTGATCCGCGAAAACGCCTTCATCGAATATGCCAAGGTTCACGACAACTACTACGGAACCCTCAAGGCCCCCATCGAGGAAGTCCTGGCCGAAGGCAACTCGATGATACTCGACATCGACGTCCAGGGCGCGGCGAAGGTGCGCGACTATGTGCGCGCGCTTCCCAACAACGACCCGCTCAAGATCGGCTACGTCGACATCTTCATTCTCCCTCCCGACATGGAAGAGCTTCGCCGCCGTCTCGTCAATCGCGGCACAGACGCGCCCGACGTGATCGAGCGCCGCATGGCAAATGCCGAAGGCGAGATCGCTCGCGCCGACGAGTACATGTTCAAGGTGACGAACGACGATCTCGGCCACGCCTACAAGCGCCTCTGCGATCTCATCGACGCCCTCTCCGGCCGCATGTGATCTTTGGCCCTTTGCGGCTAAGATCTCTTGCTATATTGCCTTTGGCTTTTTTGCCACATAGAACACAAAGAAGCACAGAGTGTTTTGGGATCTGGGGTGACACCCCAGTTTCTTTGTGTCCTTTGTGGCTAAAAGATTTTATGCCCTTGCCCACGGAGGGTAGGGAGTGCGGAGATCCATGGGATCCCCAGAGACCGGGTGGCGGAACTTCGCCGCGAGCGCATGAAGGCAATGCCCCGTCATGTTCTCTACTGCAAACGCGCCATAGAGCCGGTCGTTCACGATGTGCATCCCCGCGAGCGCGAGCTGCGCGCGAATCTGGTGCGTGACTCCGGTGAAAATCGTGACTTCCAGGAGCGTCTGCTCCTCCGTCTCAGTCGATATAAACTCCACCGGCTTGAAATTCGTCACCGCATGAAGCGGCTTCAGCCCCTCGCACTGCGCGCGCGTCAGCCGGTTGTGGTGAATGTCGATCATCCGGCAGAAGGGCAGCGTCGGGTCATGGACCAAGTCGTTCTCGAGTGTCCCACCTGCCGCGACCGTTCCCTCGACGAGCGCGAGGTACGTCTTCTCGACCGTCTGCGCGGCGAACTGGCTGCGGAGGTTCTCGAACGCTTCCGCCGTTCGCGCGACGAGGACGAGCCCAGACGTATCGGCATCGATGCGATGCACCGCGCCGGCGAGAAGGGGTCTGTCCCCAAGCGGAATGCACTCGGGGTGGCGCGCGGCCACTCCGTTCATCAGCGTTCCGAGCTCTGAGCGCTTCAGCGGCTGCACCGGCATGCCACTCGGCTTGTCGTATGCGAGAAGTGCATCGTCCGCGAATACCTCGCGCAGTCGGACCGACGGATCTGGCGCAACGACGTTGTCGCACGCCTCCGCGAGCTCGCGCACTTCAATCGTTTCTCCGCCGCGGAGCTTCAGTCCCTTCGCCGCGCGACGACCATTGACAAGGATGCCGCCTGACTCTATCGCCTCGCGCGCGAAAGCTCGCGTGCTAGTCGGGAAATGCAAAAGAAGGGCGGCGTCCAAACGCACGCCGCCCTTTTTTATCTCTATGCTCTTGTCTCTAATCACTAATCCCTAACCCCTATCTCCAACTCCAACCCTTAACTCCAACTCCTGCGTACTGACCCCTGACTCCTGACCCCTATCTCCAACTCCAACTCTTAACTCCAACTCCTGCGTACTGACCCCTAACTCCTGACCCCTAACTCCTGACTCCTGTCTCCAACTCCAACTCCAACTCCTGCGTACTGACCCCTGACTCCTACTCCTACTCATACCTATCCATGATGCTTGGTGCTACAGGAGCCATGCCTTCCCACGACTTGTTGGACGACCACGGAAGATCGGTATCTTCCGCGGTGTCCGCGATGCACCCGGCGAGAAGCCCCAGCGCTGCCGCCGCCGCGAATCCATAAAGGAGCTTCACGGCCGACGGAGCGAGCGAGCGAAGCGGAGAGAGCATAGTCGACCGTCTCTGCTTCGTTAGTCGGCGAAGATGATGTCGCCAGGCTGGATATCGCCCTGCTTCCACGCGCCGAGGATATCGCAGATGACGTAGTTCTTCTCGCGAACTTCCTGACGGAGGCGGATGCGGCCGATGAACTCGCCGGCCTCGCCGTGGAAGCCAGGACGCTTCACGCCGAGCTCGAGGTTCGGAATCGGATGGTCGAGGTTGTCGCCCTTGAGTTCCTTCATCGTCTTGGCGTCGAACTCGACAATGACGAACATGTTCGCGTTGTCGGCCTCGATGATTGTGCCCTTGTCGCCGGTCGGGATAGAATTGAGCTTGTCTGCGCCACCGGTGTTGCGGTTACGCTCGGCAATCATCTCCTGGATGAGCTTCTTCAGCTGTTCGACGAGCTTCTGGCTCTTCTGCAGCTCTTCCTTCGCGGCGGCCGTCTCGTCCTGGGCCGTAACGACTTCGTCCTTGAGAGAGGTGATCTCGGCGTTGAGTTCGTCGATCTGGGCCTTGATCTTGACGATTTGGTTCTCGAGGTCGGCCTTGATCTCCTCGAGCTTGGCAATCTTCTCGTTCTTCTCGACGATCGTCACCTTGTCCGCGCGGGCGAGCGGCTTGATCTTGTTCAGCTCTTCGACCTGCTCGTCGAGGATCTTGTGGAGCTTCACGAGCTCGGCACGCGTCGTGTTGAGCTTGGACTGCATCTTCGACGCTCCGTCAAGGAGCAGCTCGAGGAGCTCGCGCTCCGTGCCCGGACCCTTCGTCTCGGGAACGTTGCCGTCCATGACGATGTTGCCCTCGAAGTCCAGGACGTAGACGTTGCGGAGCTGCTTCTTCGTCTCCTGGTTGTCCCAGCTGAACGTCTCGAGGTTGCTCTGCTCGAGGTAGAAGTTATAGTCTTCAAGGACGTTCTCGGTCTCGGGAATGTCGACGATCTTCGCCTCTATGGGCGAGACGTCCTTCTTCGTCTCCGTGGTCGCATCCTTATTGGGCTCGACCTTTTCGACCGTGCTGGCGATCTTGATGACATATTCCTCCTGCAGGCGGTTGCGATCCGTCAGGAGTGTACGTTTTTTGTTCAGTTCTATTTCGAACCACAGGGCCGCAGCCGAGAGGATCAAGAACAGATACACGAGGACGTGCAGTGCTTTATTCATATGAGTATATTCCTATACGTGACTGTAAAATGATACACCATTTCCGTTCTAAACGCAACCGTTTTTTGGTAGAATATGCGGCATGAATTTTCAAGTCCTAAAGACGGATACGCGTACGCGGGCGAGGCTGGGGCGGCTTTTTACCCCCCACGGCACCGTCGAAACCCCCGTTTTTATGGACGTTGGCACGCTTGGGACGGTCAAGGCGCTGGAGCCGCGCGACCTCAAGGAGCTGGAGGCGCAGGTCATCCTGGGCAACACCTACCACCTCATGTTGCGCCCCGGCGCGGAGGTCCTCGCGGCCGCCGGCGGGCTTCACCGCTTCATGGGCTGGGACGGGCCGATCCTCACCGACTCGGGCGGTTTCCAGGTCTTTTCGCTCGCCCGAATGCGCAAAATCACCGAGGAAGGGTGCCGCTTCAACTCCCATATCGACGGCCACGAGTTCTTCCTCGGGCCCAAGGAGTCGATGGAGATGCAGCGCGTCATCGGCTCGGACATCGCGATGGTCTTCGACGAATGCCTGCCCTACCCCTGCGACCGCGAGAGGGCCGAGAAGTCGGTCGAGCAGACCCTGCGCTGGGCCCAGGCCTCGAAGGACGCGCCACACGCCGACGGCCAGATGGTCTTCGGCATCGTTCAGGGCGGAGTCTACGACGACATTCGCCGCCACTGCGCCGAGGAGCTCGTCAAGATCGGCTTCGACGGCTACGCGATCGGCGGCGTCTCGGTCGGCGAGCCCGAGGAGTTCATGTACAAGGCGGTCGACGCGTCTGTTCCATATCTCCCCGAGGACAAGCCGCGCTACGTGATGGGGCTCGGCGTAATGCACCAGATGGCCGAGTGCGTGGCGCGCGGCATCGACATGTTCGACTGCGTGATCCCGACGCGCATCGCCCGCCACGGCACCGCGATCACGCGCCACGGCAACGTCGCGATCAAGGCGGCGAAGTGGGCGTTCGACCAGGGGCCAGTCGAGGAAGGGTGCGAGTGCTACTGCTGCCGCAACTTCTCGCGGAGCTACGTCCGCCACCTGCTCGCGTGCGACGAGATCCTCGGGCTTCGCCTTCTCACGATCCACAACGTCTGGGCGCTCAATCGCTTCATGAAGGAGATGCGCGCCGCGATCGAGGACGGTACTTTTTTCGATTGGAAAGAACAAGTAAAGAAAGACACAAAAGAAAATGAATAACTGCATTATGCTCTGCGACGCCGCGCCTGCGGCCCCCGCTCCCGCGGCTCCTGCCGCCGCTCCCGCCCAGCAGTCCGGGTTCGGGATGATGGTTCCGATGCTGCTGATCCTCGCGATCTTCTACTTCATGATGGTTCGCCCTCAGCAGCGCAAGGAGAAGGAGCGCCGCCAGATGATAGAAGAATTGCGCGCGGGCGCGAAGATCATCTTCGCCGGCGGCATCATCGGCACCATCATCGAGGCGACCGAGAAGACGTTCAAGGTCGAGACCGCGAACGGAACCGAGATGGAGATTCTCCGCAGCTGCGTCCAGGGCGTTGTCACGCCCGAGGGAGCCGCTGAGGCCAAGTAAGCGCCGCCAATGGCTTTCGCCCAGGGCAAGTTCGGCATCGAATACAATGCAAACCCGATAGACGAAGAGTCGTCTGGCGCGGGTTGGCTCGTAGCCGTCATTGCCCTCGCGGCGATCGCCGTCCTTGCGGCGGCTGGCGTGAGGCGGCTTGTTTCGTCGGCTCCCGACGAGCCGTCGCCGATCGAGAAGCCCGTTGCCGTGCAAACAACCAGCGTGCGCATCGAAGACAAGCCCAAGTCGGTAGGGGCGCCTCTCCGAGGCGACCGCAGCGGGCA
>JAFYQC010000183.1 GCA_017547265.1 Kiritimatiellia bacterium
GCTGGTGCGGTGCGGCGGCTCTTTGCAAAGGCGAAGGGCGCTTGCTTTGCCCCAGAAGACCTTGAGCGGCTTACGGCAAAGGAAATCGAAAAGCTTATCTTCCCCGTCGGCTTCTACCACGACAAGGCAAAGCACCTGAAGGCGCTGCCAAAGGTCCTGAAGGAGAAGTTCAATGGCGTGCTGCCGAACACGGTTGAGGAGCTGTGCGAACTTCCTGGCGTCGGGCGCAAGACGGCGAACCTGACGGTCGCCGTTGGTTTTGACCTTCCTGCGATCTGCGTCGACGTTCATGTGCATCGCATCTGCAACCGACTTGGGCTCATCAAGACGAAGACGCCGTTCGATACGGAAATGGCTCTCAGGAAAATTCTTCCCGTAAAGTACTGGAAGACGTGGAACAGTCACCTCGTCTCGTTTGGCCAGACGCGTTGCGCGCCGGTGCGCCCGAAGTGCGACGGCTGCCCGATATCTTCCTTCTGCACTGTGCCGAGCAAGTGCGAACCGAAGGGCGCGGAAGTTACGGTCGATGGACGGCTCCCAAAGTCGATAGGACTCACGAAAGCGCAAATCAAGCGTGCAGCAGAATTCTTCTCCGCGCAGTCTTCCGCTCGCGTCGGTGTTCCGTTTCGCTCCGTCGCGGTAGTTCTTCAGGACGATGCGTCGTCCGCTGAAGTGCATCTTGCCGTAAATGGCGCGGAAGGGCCGACGGATGCAATCACGCAGGGATACGATCCGATGCCAGGCGAGGAGAAGGGCGTGTACGGTGAAGTCTATGTGAATTGCGACCGTGCGCTGAAGGCGGCGCCAAAGCGCGCCGGCTGGTCGCCCGCGAAGGAACTTCTTCTTTATATTGCCCACGGAATCGACCATCTTTCCGGCGCTGACGACTTTTCGCCAAAGGACTATCAGGCGATGCGCCGCCGCGAACTTTCGTGGATAAACGATTTACCTGACTCCTCTGTACTGACCCCTGGCCCCTCAGTACTGACCCCTGACCCCTCGTCACTGACCCCTGACCCCTCTGTACTAACTCCTTAAATATGGATACTAAATCGGGAATGGAGGCAGTGCGCGAAGTCGCGCAGATCGTGAAGGCGGCGGGTGGCCGCGCGCTTCTCGTCGGCGGCTGCGTTCGTGACTCCATTCTCGGTGGTGACCCAAAGGACTTTGACGTCGAGTGCTTTGGAATCGCACCTGCCGACCTCAAGGCCGCGCTCGCAAAGAAGTTCGACCTCGATCTCGTCGGTGTAAGCTTCGGCGTCATAAAGCTCGCGCATCTCGATGTTGATGTTGCAATCCCTCGCCGTGAGACGAAGCTTGGCCTCGGGCATCGTGCGTTTGAGATGGAATACGATCCGACGCTGACGGTTCGCGATGCTTCTGCCAGGCGCGATTTCACCGTCAACGCCATCTACAGCGACCCGCTCACTGGCGAAATCGTCGACCCGTGGAATGGGCGCGCCGATCTTGAGCGCAGGACGCTGCGCCATGTCTCCGACCATTTTTGCGAAGACCCTCTGCGCGTCCTTCGCGGTATGCAGTTCGTCGCCCGCTTCGACCTCGACCCTGCCCCCGAGACGATTGAGGTGTGCAAGGCGATGACTCCAGAAGGACTTGCGAGCGAACGGCTTTTAGGCGAGTGGTCGAAGCTTATTCTGAAGGGCGTCAAGATTTCCAAAGGGCTTGAATTCCTTCGCGCCGTCGGCTGGACGAAGTACTATCCGGAACTCGAGCGTCTCATCGGCTGCAAACAGGATCCGCATTGGCATCCCGAGGGCGATGTATGGAACCACACGCTCTGCTGTCTCGACGCCTTTGCCGCGTCTCGTATCGGCGACGATGCAGAGGATTTGCTTGTAGGGCTCGCCGTTCTCTGCCATGACTTCGGCAAGCCCGACTGCACGTCCTACGACCCCGTGAAGAAGCGTATCCGCTCGCTTGGACACGACGAACGCGGCGTTGAGCCGACGCTGTCGTTCCTGAATCGCCTAACGAACGAGGAGCGGCTTCTCAAGGAGATTCCTCCGCTTGTGCGGCTTCACATGCGGCCTTTCGCGATGTGGCAAGACAAGTCGTCGGATGGCGCGATAAGGCGTCTCGCCGCAAAAGTCATCCGCATTGACCGGCTTCTGCGCGTTGCCGCGGCTGACGATGCTGGCAGGCCGCCTTTCCCGTCGGAACCGGAGCCGCTTAAGTGGCTTGCAGAACAGGCAAGGCGCCTTGCCGTCGAGGATTCAGCGCCGAAGCCGATAGTGAAGGGGCGTGATTTGATTGCCAAAGGCATGAAGCCCGGACCCGAGATGGGCAAGATTCTCGCCGCGCTCTACGACGCGCAGCTAGACGGCGCCTTTTCCGACCTCGACTCAGGATTGAAATACGCAAAACTTAAATTCCTTTCTCCAACTCCAACTAGCCACTAACCACTAGCCACTAGCCACTACACATGCAGCGCCCAAAACCCTATATTCTCTGGGATTGGAACGGAACGCTCCTCGACGATACCGAGGCGGCGCTTGCGACGCTCAACGAGATGATCGCAGTGCGTGGTGGGCAGCCGATAGGGATGGAGTTCTATCGCGACCACTTTGCGTTTCCCGTGAGGCCTTTCTACGACAAGATAGGAATTGTCGCGCACGACGAGGACGAGTGGAACGGAATAGCGCGCGAATATCACGAAGTGTACGGGCGGCAGCCGAAGAAGTTAAACCCCCTCGCGGTCACAGCGCTTGAGATGGCGAAGGAAGCGGGATGCCGCCAGTCGATAGTCTCCGCGCTCAGGCAGGATTTACTTGAGGCGGACATGGCTCGCAACGGCGTCACGAAATACTTCGAGCGCATCTGCGGATCCGACAACCTCGACGGCGCTTCAAAGCTTGAGCGCGCCCGCGTTCTCCTGAGGACGCTTAACGACACTGTACCTAGTGGCACGCACTTCGTCTTGATAGGCGACGCACTACATGACAAGGAAGTAGCCGACGCCCTTGGCATTGACTGCATCCTCTGCGCCCAGGGGAGCCATGCCGCCTGGCGTTTGAGCGCCGTCGCCCCTACAGGCGAGACGCTTGTCGATGCTCTTAAGCTTGCGCTAGGATGACAAAAAGTTGCTTCGTATCAAGCTGTCTGCCGCGTAGAGGCAAATGTGGTATAATATCTGCAATGTGAAGCCGTCGGGTGCGATGCGGCACGGGGTCGTGTCACCTTGTCGGTTCGCAGTCTGCCAGGCACCACATCATGATACTCGCAAACTCGTTAGTCGATGGATTCCTCGGCTCCAACTTGATGGGCCAGGGGATAGTTGCAGTCCAGCTCCTCGGTTCGGTCGTAATGCTCGCCGTCGTTCTAGGCAAGTGGAAGGAGCTAAGCTACGTTCGAATGTCGACGCGTCGGTTCGTGCGAGATTTCACGAGCGGTCATGACGCCCTTGAATACTACCTTGAGCGCCGCCCTGCGATTGCGTCTGGCGTCGAGGGCATCTACAAGGAGACTTGCGAGCGTCTATTGAAGCTCCTGACGCCGAACGTGCGCGCACTGCTCGTCGGCCGCCAGACGGACGGCGACGGTTCTGCGGCGCTCACTGCGCGCGAGATCGAGCTTGTGCGCGGCACTTGCGAACATGCGCTTGACGAGGAGGAGATTCGGCTTGACCACGGCATGGGCGTGATTGCGTCCGTCGTTTCGCTCTCGCCGATGCTTGGGCTTCTCGGCACCGTCTGGGGCGTTCTTGATGCGTTCGCGGAGATGGGCACCGCGGGAAGCGCGAACCTTGCGACAATAGCGCCGTCTATTTCCGCCGCTCTCGTCACGACGGTCGTCGGCCTTCTTATCGCGATTCCCGGCGTCATGGCATACACGCGTATGAACGCGACGATCACGCAGATAAGATCCGAGATGGAGGGCTTTGCCGACGAGCTTATGGGTCGCATAGCCTGCGAGTTCCAGGGAAGGGGCGCCTGAGATGCTTAGGAGACGCAGACGGCTGCGCGGCGAGAAGCCGAAGGCGTCGATCGACATGAACTCGTTGATCGACTTGACCTTCCTTCTCCTCGTCACGTTCATCGTTACGCTCCCTGCGCTCGAGCAGGGCATATCGATAATGCTCCCGCAGGCGAAGACCGACGAGCTGCCGACGAAGAACAAGAAGGCGAACACGGTCACCGTCGACAAGGACAACGTGATATTCCTCAACGACAAGCCGCTCACTCTCGAGGAGCTCGAGCGCGAGCTTATGGCGATGGCGGCGGAGGATCCCGAAGTGCCTGTGCTCGTCCGTGGTGACGAGCGAAATTCGTACGGCGACGTAATGAAGGTCGTCAAGGTCGTCTACAAGTGCAAGATACACAGGATGGCTCTTGTGACTGTGGAGAAGTAGGTTGGAGTTCAGAGTTGGAGAGCGGTGGGGAATATTTTAGTTGAGCTTAGAAGTTAGAAGGTAGATAGACATGGAAGTTTGGATAGACGAGAAACGGCCTGACGTGATGAGCACGGCGAATGTCGTGCTCGCTCTCGTCATCCACGTCGTCTGCTTCCTTGGCTTCTTCCTTTTCGCCCGTCTCCATTTCAAGCAGAAGGAGACTGTGATTCCAATCGACCTGACTGTAGTTGTCAACGAGAATCTCGACGGCAACGAGGACGAGCCGCCGCCGCTCGACGACCCGCCGCCGAAACCGCCGGAACCCCCGAAGGTCGTAACTCCCCCTCCGCCGCCTCCAAAAGTCGACACCAAAGTCGACGCCGTCGTCAAGGAGCCGGAGAAGCCCAAACCGCCGGAGAAGCCGAAGGAAACGCTCGAGGAGCGCCTGAAGCGCATGCGCGAGTCGGTGAAGGACAAGCCCGAGCCGCCCAAGAAGGAAGAGCCGAAGAAGCCCGAGAAGACGAAAGAGGAGCTTCTCAAGGAGCGCATGGAGAAGATGCGCAACAGCGCGAAGACTGTGAAGATAAAGGTTCCCGACGCGCCGAGCGGCAACGGCCGCACCGAGCGGCAGACGCGCACTCCAGAGGAGATTGCGAAGTTGCTCGGGCAGGGCTACAAGCCCGGCAAGACGACGCAGATCGCGACGAGCACTATGCAGTTGTGTCTGTCGAAAATCCAGATGGCTATCAACGCGCGGTGGTCCCAGGTGAATCCGCGCATCGGCGCCGAGGGCTACGTTCTCATTGCCGTCCGATTCAATTCTGCTGGGCAGATGGTCAACTGCCGTCTTAGCGAATCGTGCGGCGACAAGACTTCCGATTCCGCCGCGCTTACCGTTGTCCGCTCCGTCGGCCCGATAGCGGGGCTCGACAAGGAGTTCCTCCGCGAGTTCGGCAAGCAGGATCTTGTCATTCGCTACAAGGTGGTGGCGCGATGACGTGTGCAGTTTTCCTTTTGGCGGCGATACGCCTCGCCGGCGTGACGGGCGGGGAACTTACGACGCGCGCCTATTTCGACGTGAACAACGCAAAGGTCGGCGATCCTCTAGTCCTCACAATCGATTTTGTGGGCGACGCGGACTTTACGGCGCTCCATCCGCCGGCGCTTTCAAGGCACGTCTCTAAGGAAGACTGGAAGGTCGACGATCTCAGTGCGAAGACCGAGACTGACACAAAGCGCATAGGCGGTTTTTTCAGCTCGCGCGAAGTCGCGGTTGCGCGTTCGCTTACCTACCGCGTTCGCCCGATGCGCGAGGGCGTTCTCTGGTTCCCCGCGCTCGAATTCGAGTACGAAGGGCCGGATGGCGACGCTCGAACCGTCACGGCAAACGAGATTCCTGTCCATGCGAAGAAGGGCGAACAGGTCGTCGTGAAGGAGCTTTCCGTCGATACGGAGAAGATGCCTGAGCCGCCTGAACTTGCGATGGAGCCTGGCGTTGCGCTTGGCGACGATGAGCTCTTTGCGTGGCGCAAGGCATGCGCCGAGCCGACTGCCGACGCGTTTGCGGAATTCAAGTTCCCGGCGGGGCGCATGAACGAGGCGACATGCGCGATACGCGAAGGGCAGTGGCGTCGCGCGCTCAAGATCTATTCGCGGCTCGAGTGGTCGGTCGGGCAGACGCCCGAAATCGAGCGCGGCATACTTGCAGCGCGCGCGCTCAAGTTCGACAACGCAGCGGCAGAGCTCCCAGTGTGGCGCGAAGTGGGAAGACCTCTTCTAAAGTATGCGTGGAAGGGCCGCGTCGGGATTCTCCTTGGCTTTGCGATAGGAGTAACGTTCCTCTTCTGGCTTCTCGGCCGCGCCATACGCGCGCTCGCGTGCGTCGCCTTTGCTCTTCTCCTTGTGCCTGCGGCGCAGGGGCAGGGACTCTTCGAGGAGATGGAGCGCATGATGGAGGAGTCCCAACGGCAGATGCAGCAGCGCATGCAGCAGATGCAGACGATGAGTTTCTCGGTGGGCGGAGAGAGGCAGAAGCCAGTTGAGATAAAGGCGACTGTCCGCACTGAACCTGCAGAACTCCAGGTCGGCGAGCCGTTCTCGTTCATCCTCGCGCTCGAATCGCCAACGTCCGCCTCGATAGGGCAGGTGCAGATTGCGCCGAGCGAGATGTTCGGGCTTACGGTGGTCGGCAAGGTCGAGAACATGACGGACGGCATTTCGAAGAATCCGTCAAATGTGGTAAAGCGGCTTTCGATACCGGTGCGCTACGACGTGCCTTTCAAGGGCAAGCTCTCGTTCAAGGTCTCGGGCATGGTCTCTGGGCGTCAGAGGGCGGGCAACATGTCGTTCTCGTTCTCCAATAGCTTCAGCGTCGACGCGGCTCCGATAGATATCGACATCAAGCCGCTTCCTTCTGCTGGACAGCCCGACGACTTCAGCGGAATAATCTCCGAGGGGCTTGGGCTTTCCGAGCGCCTTGACGCCAGGAAAGTCGGAACGAACGACGTCATCAAGATAACGTATCACCTCGAGTGCCGTGGCTATCTCCCGAAGGGTTGGCGGCCCGAGGGCGTCGCCTTTGAGATTGGGCGCGGTTCACGCAACGGCTTTGTAGTCATTGAGTGGATGCGTTACTTTGTCGCCGACGGCGCGGCGGAAACGCCGCGGCTGTCTGTGATCTACTACGACGTCAAGTCCAAGTCGTACAAGAAGGCGGAGACGGGAGGCACGCATGTCGAATACGAATAAGAAAATTTTCCTCTCGCCGCCGTTTGTCGGCGCGGCGGAGCGCGCGGCGGTTAGGGGCGCGTTTGATTCTGGGTATGTCGCGCCGTGCGGCCCGCAGGTAGACGAGTTTGAGCGCCGGCTCGCGAAACTCGCGGGGCGGAAGTACGCCGTTGCGGTGTCGAGCGGAACGGCTGCGATCGATCTTTTGATGGCGGAACTTGGCGTTGACGAGACATGGACGGTAGTCGCACCGACGCTCACGTTTATCGCGACGGTAGGCCCCGCGTTTCATCGCGGTGCGAAACTTGTCTTTGTTGACTCTGACGCGACAGGCAACATCGACATCTCGCTTCTCGAAGAGGCGTTAGAGTCTCTTAGGGTCAAATTAGGGTCATCTAGAGTCGGTGCGACGCTAAACGACTCTAAGTCGACCCTAAAAGACTCTAAGATACTCGTCATCGGCGTTGACCTCTATGGCAACTGCTGCAACTACGGCGCGATAGCAAAGCTCTGCCGCAAGTTTGGCGTCGTCTTCGTGACCGACGCCGCCGAAGCCGTCGGTGCGACGCGCGATGGCCGGCCAGCTGGCTCTGCCGGACTTGCCGGTGTCTACTCCTTTAACGGCAACAAGATCGTCACGACCTCCGGTGGAGGCGCGATAGTGACTGATGACCGCGGCCTCGCCGAGCGCGCGAGAAAGCGCGCGCAGCAGTCGCGCGAGAAGTGTGTTTGGTACGAGCACCGCGAAGTCGGTTACAACTACCGATTGAGCAACATCCTTGCCGCGATAGGACTTGCCCAGCTCGGCCGCCTTCCGACGATCCTCAAGAAGCGCTCGGCGAACTACGACTGGTATGCAAGGAACTTCAAGGGCGACTTGCTTTCTCCCACGCCTGGCGCGAACCACTGGCTGACGGTCGCCATTCTCTCTTCGCGTCGCGAGCGCGACAAGCTCTTGCGCCGCTTCGAGGCGGCCGGCATTGAGGCGCGGCCAGTCTGGAAGCCGCTTCATCTTCAGCCAGTCTTCGCCAAGTGCCGCGTCTTCGGCGGGGAGGTCGCCGAAGCACTTTTCGAGCGTGGCGTGTGCCTACCGAGCGGAACTGGCTTAAAATCTTGCGATTTCGACAGAATAGCGCGTTGCCTGTAATAGAGACGTAGAAACATGTAGAAGTTCTACACGATCTATATGTTCTACACGGTTAATTTAGAGAAAATAAAAATTCTCTATCTGTAGTGGTTTACCGTTGCAATGAGCCACAACATTTGGTATCATACGCGCCATGAAACGTTTTATCAGAGCAGTTTTACCGGCCTTCCTTTTGGCTGTGTCGGTTGGTCAGATTTATGCATTCACCAACTTCTCGACTGAAATCGCCCAATACATAGGCGAGACGCAGAAAAACGTCCAGTTCGCTTTCTCCTTGGGCATCTTCTTCCTTGGCATGGGCGCGGCGTTCTTTGGGAAGATTGTCGAGAAGAACATCCGGCTTTCGACGATCATCGGTACGACGCTCTTTCTTTCGGGTCTTCTCGTGACGGAGGCTGGAATCCACATGAAGTCGCTCATGGTGATCTACCTCGGCTATGGTTTCCTCATCGGCCTCGGTACCGGCGTCATCTACATCTCGCCAGTGAAGACGATGATGCTCTGGTTCCCTGAGCACAAGGCGATTGCGGCGGCGCTGCCAATCATTTCGTTCGGTCTCGGCTCGACGCTTTCTACGATTCTTTTCAGCGGCATTCACTGGGGTACGCCCGGATCGTCGGTTGCCGTGTTCCAGCTTCGTGGCTTTATGGACTACGGCATCACGAACGTCTTCCACGCCTACGCGATTTTCTACGCCGTTCCAATGGTCATCGCGTGCTTCCTTCTGAAGAAGCCGAAGATCCAGGTGCAGAGCTTCGGCCACGGCATACCTTCGCTTGAGTTCAGCTATCTGCAGCTCTTCGGGAACCGTTTCTTCTGGCAGTCGTGGTTCTTCATGTTCCTCAACATTTCCGCAGGCCTCTGCCTTATCCCGCTCGCGAAGCAGATGATGAGCTCGCCCGATGTCTACGGTGACAACGTTAAGCTCATCACGTGGATCGTAGCGCTTTCTGGTCTCATGAATGGCGGCGGCAGGTTCCTTTTCGCGTGGTGGTCCGACCGCCTTGCGAAACGCATCAACATTCTTCTCATCATCCTCGCGATTTCCGCGGGCATCATGCTCGCGAGCTTCCTGCCGATTTTGATTGGCCTCGCGCTACTCGTCATCAACGCCTGCTATGGCGCAGGCTTCTCGGTAATCCCCGCGATTCTTGCCGACCACTTTGGCATGACGAACATCTCGAAGATTCACGGTGCCGTCCTCTCTGCCTGGGGCTTCGCCGGACTTGCGGGCAACCAGGCGGCGATGGCCGTCTCCAAGGCGTTTGGCGGCTATGGAGAGGGCGGTCACGGCTATGTTGCCGTTGTAACGCTTCTCGTCATCGTCTATTCGCTCAACTTTGTGAACGTCTTGCTGCTCAAGAAGAAGGCTGCCTCGGCCTAAAGGCCGTTCCAAGTGCCCCCCTGACGGGGGCATTTATGGTATAATGTCCGAACACTTATGAAAGTTCGGGAGCTCCATGTGAGAATAGCGCTCATGGCGGGTGTCTTTGCCGCCATGCTATGGGGTTTTCAGGCTATGATTCTGCACCATGCGCCCGACATGTTTCGTGCGCCGCAGGAGGATATGTCGTTCGGGTGGTATGTGCCGCTTTTCTCGCTTTATGTCGTCTGGACGGAGAGGCGGAAGATTCTCGACTCGCTTGGGGCTCCTTCGTGGGCCGGGCTCTTGGCGGCGTTGCCGTTTCTCGCGCTTGGTTTTCTCGGCGTCAGGGGCGTGCAGCTCCGTTTCGAGATCGTCGCGTTTGTAGGGCTCTTGATCGCCGTTCCGTGGGCGTTCTTCGGCAAGGAGGCGGCGAAATCAATCCTATTTCCGGCGCTTTTCCTTCTTTTCTGCATTCCGCTTGCGACTTTTCTCGACGTCGTGACTGTGCACCTTCGGCTCCTTGCGAGTTCAACGGCATTTGCAGTTGCGCGCGGCGTTGGTGCAGACATCGTCCAGCAGGGCACGATGGTTGGCGCGGCTGATGGCTCGTTCTCCATAGACGTGGCCGATCCTTGCAGTGGACTCCGTTCGCTTTTTGCGCTTATGGCGCTTACGGCGGGCTATGCTTACTTTACGCAGCCAACATGGCTTCGCCGCGGGATTCTGTTTGCGGCGTCTGTGCCTATCGCAATACTTGGTAACGTGATGAGAATTCTCACGATCGTGCTTGTCGCCAATTTTGCGTCATCTGATTTCGCAACGGGCTTCTATCATGATTACTCGGGCTTTGTCGTTTTTGCGGTGGCGATTTTGCTGATGGTGGCGACAGGCGAGGGGATATGCAAAGTTTGTGAGTTGAGAGTTAAGAGTTGTGAGTCGGAGGAGCGTGTAATGGGCAACGACGAGGGCAGCGGGGTCAGCCCCCCATGGTCTTCGTTGTTTGCCCCGATTCTCGTCTTTGCGCTTGTCGTCCCGTTGATGTTCTTCCAGGCAGCGACGCCTGATGTGACGGTTGCAGATGCGCCCAATGTCCATCTTTCTGACATTCCTGGCTTTTCGTCAGAAGTCCTCGAGCCGTCCGAAGCCGAGCTCACAGTCCTTCCGTCAGACACGGTGATCGAAAAGCGTCGCTATGTTGCGGACAGCGGCGACTGGATGGTCGTTTCTCTCGTCGTCGGCGGTAAGTCCAAGAGTTCTATCCACCGCCCAGAGCTGTGTCTCCCGGCGCAGGGGCTTCGCATGGAACGTCCGCGCACTCGCTCCGTTGCCGGGCGCGATTGGCGCTTCATCGACCTTGCGTCCAAGGATTCGCCGACGTTCGGCTTTGCCTACACTTTCTTCAACCAGGAGGGCTTCAAGACGGCGAGCCACGTCTCACGCATATTCCGAGACGTAGTGGACCGCAGTGTCTTTAATCGCATAGACCGCTGGGTCATGGTGACTGTCAACGCATCCAGGAGCGATGATGTCGGGCTTTCCTATCTCCTGTCGCGGATAGAACTTGATGGAGGCGACTCGAAATGACGACACTTCTTCATAGGCTTGCTCCGTTTGCCATAGTCTTCTTTGCGGCTCTTGCGCTGACGCTTGTGCTGACTCCGATAGTGCGCGAGATAAACCGCCGCCTCGGCATGGTGGACAAGCCCGATCCGCGCCGTATAAACAAGGTCCCGATTCCCCGCGGCGGAGGTGCCGCGCTTTTCCTCGGGCTTTTTGGTTCGTTCTTCGTCTATGTCCTCGCAACGGGCAGCCGCTGGGTCGGTTCGGGAGTTGGGTCTCATTCGCTGCGCTTTGCGGCGCTCTCGACGGCGGTCTTTCTCCTCGGCCTTGCCGACGACAAGTGGAACCTGCCGCCAAAGCTCAAGCTTCTCGGCCAGCTCGCCATCGCCTTCTTCGCGTGGTTCTGGGCAGATCTTGGCTTCCATACGCTTTGGCCGTCGATCCCGCCTGCCATCGACTGCGCGATAACGATGTTCTGGATTGTCGGGGCGGTAAACGCCTTCAACCTCATCGACGGCCTCGACGGCCTTGCGTCGGGAATCGCGCTTATCGCAGTCCTCGGCATGGCAGGTGCGCTCGCGTTCTCGGGCCGTCCTGACCAGACCATGTTCCACCTTGCGTTTGCCGGCGCGCTTATCGGCTTTCTCAGGTATAACTACAATCCCGCGTCGGTGTTCCTCGGCGATTCCGGCTCGATGCTTATCGGTTTCCTTGTGGCAACGCTGCCGCTTGCGACACAGGCCGCAAATTCGTTCCTTGTCTCGGTCGGCGTTCCTCTTCTTGCGATGGGAGTCCCGATCTTCGACACTGCGCTCGCGATTCTTCGCAGGTCCATACGCCACCTGATCTTCCGCCGCATGTCAACGGAGGTTGCTGACGGTGATAGCGACAAGGTGATGACGGCAGACCATGACCATCTGCACCACCGCATTCTCCGTTCCGTCGGCCTCAATCAGCGAAAAGCCGCCTGGACTCTCTACCTCCTTACGCTTGGCGCGGTTGCAATCGGGCTTGCAGGCATGGCGCTCAAGTCGAAGTCCGCGGGACTCTGGCTCTTCGCCTTCGCGGCGGCTGCGGTTATTATCTTCCGCGACATGGCGCGTGTCGAGCTCTTCGACGCAGGGCGCCTCCTGTCGTCGTACGCACGTGACAGGTCTACCGCCATGCGCCGCCGCTGGGCGCGCCTCGCGGTGCCTCTTCTGGTCGCTTTTGACCTCCTTGCTTTGACAGGCGCCTTCTTCGTGATGCTTTACGCGATGAAGATCCCTGTCACGAAGACTGGCATCCGAATCGGCTTGCCAATCAGGATATCGACGGTGTTTGCGGCGCTTGTATTCTTCCGCACTTATGTGACCGTGTGGTCGCGCGCGACGGCTGCGAACTTCGTGTGGCTATTCCTTGCTTGCGCGGCTGGCTCTCTTGCGGGTTCGATAGGCGTCTACTACGCGCCGCAGATCGAGACACCCGAGATCATCGGTGCAACGCTCCTGTATCCTCTGCTTTGCTTTGTGTTCCTCTCGACCGTCCGCATCTTCCGCCCGCTCGTCCGCGGTGTTTTCTACACGCTCGACTGTTCGCGGCTCAAGGCGCGAAAGGACGTGTCGCGCATACTTGTATATGGTGCGGGGCTTCGCTATCGCTCGTTCAGGCGCGAGCTCGTGCGTCGCACTTCGGCGAACGACAGGATTGTAGTCGGGCTTCTTGACGACGACATCCTGCTGCGCGGCCAGTATATCGGCGGCGCCAAGGTGCTCGGCACGCTTATGGAGGCGCCTGAGATCGTGAACCGCGTCAATGCGGACGCGGTCGTCATCGCCTGCGAAGTGACGGACGACTGGCTCAAGGTCATTCGCGAGACGCTCGCGCCAACGGGTGTCAAGATAACGCATTTCAACTTTACTGAAAAGGAGATATAGTCATGGCATACGACAGGGAAGAAGTTCTCAAGTACCATATAGGCGGGAAGGTTGCGGTTGCGCTCCCGAAGCCGCTCAAGACAAAGGACGACCTTTGTCTCGCATACACGCCCGGCGTCGCGCACGCCGTCAAGGCGATAGCGGAGAACAAGGACGCGGCGTGGGACGTCACGGCCAAGCGCAATCTCGTGGCCGTCGTTTCTGACGGTACGGCGATTCTCGGGCTCGGCGACCTTGGCGCCGCGGCGTCCGTACCGGTGATGGAAGGCAAGTCCGTCCTCTTCAAGGCGTTCGCCGACGTGGACGCGTGGCCCGTTCCGCTCGCTCATTGCCGCAAGGACGGCAAGGACACAGGTCCCACCGATCCGCAGCGCGTCATCGACGCTGTGATGGCCCTCGCCCCTCAGTACGGAGGCGTAAATCTCGAGGACATCGCCGCGCCCGCCTGATTCGAGATCGAGGACAAGCTCGACAAGGCGCTCGACATTCCCGTGTTCCACGACGACCAGTGGGGAACGGCCGTCATCTCGCTCTCCGGCGTGATGAACTACGCGAAGCTCGCCGGTAAGGAGCTGAAGGATCTCAAGATCGTGATGAACGGCGCGGGCGCTGCGGGCATCCGCATCTGCGAGATGTGCAAGGCGGCTGGAGTCGTCGATGTCACGATGTGCGACTCGAAGGGCACGATCCGCAAGGACCGCACCGACCTCAATCCCTACAAGGCGCGGCACGCGGTCGACACGACGGCGAAGACGCTCAAGGAGGCGATTGCCGGTGCGGACGTCTTCATCGGCGTAAGCGCCGCGAATGTCCTCTCTGGCGAGGATGTTGCCAAGATGGGCGACTTCCCTGCGATTTTCGCGATGGCGAACCCCGACCCCGAGATTGCGCCCGAAGAAGTCGCAAAGGCGCTGAAGGGCAGGAAGTACGTCATGGTGACTGGCAGGAGCGACTACCCCAACCAGATCAACAACGTGCTCGGCTTCCCGTATCTCTTCCGCGGCGCTCTCGACGTCAGGGCGACGACGATCAACACCGAGATGAAGGTTGCGGCCGCGAACGCGCTTGCGATGCTTGCGCGCGAGCCCGTCCCGGAGGACGTGAAGGCGCTCTATCCGGACGAGACGCTTGAGTTCGGCACCGGCTACATCATCCCCAAGCCGTTCGATCATCGCCTCAAGGACATCGTTCCTGCCGCAGTTGCCGAGGCAGCGCGTCGCACAGGCGTCGCGCGTCTTTGATGCTTTTCAGATGAACCAGACGGAACTTCTTTCCCCCGCCGGGGATTTCGAGACGGCGCTTGCGGCGTTTGATGCTGGCGCGGACGCGGTATACTGCGGCCTTGCCGACTTCTCCGCTCGGGCGTTTGCGAAGAACCTCTCGTATGAAGATCTTGGGCATCTCGTCCGCTTCGCGCACGCGAAGGGGAAGAAGGTCTACGTCACGTTCAATACGCTCGTCGACGAAGTTGACGTCGAGCAAGCAGTCGAGACGCTCTCGCGGCTTGAGGAAATCGGCCCTGACGCGCTCATTGTACAGGATCTCGGCGTCGCGCGCCTTTGCCGTCGCCATTTCCCTACGCTCGCGCTTCATGCCTCGACGCAGCTCGTCGCCCACAATCTTGAAGGTGTCCTCGCGCTGAAGGACGTCGGCTTTACGCGCGTCGTTCTTGCACGCGAGTTGTCGCTTGCGGAAATCGCCTCCATCTCCAAGCGTTGCGGCGGCCTTGAGCTCGAGTGCTTCATCCACGGTGCGCTTTGCTACTCGATTTCAGGGCTTTGTCTCTTTGGCGCGATGGAGAAGGGCAGGAGCGGCAACCGCGGCAAATGCCCCTACTGCTGCCGAATGGAGGTAACGGGGAACGGAGAATTGGTAGGGGCGCCTCTCCGAGGCGACCGCACTTCCATATATCCTTTTTCCATGAAAGATCTGCGGCTTGGCGAGGATGTCCGGAAGCTCGTTGTCGCTGGCGTCGTCTCGCTCAAGATCGAGGGCCGCATGAAATCGTCGCTCTATGTCGCGGCCGTCACGAAGTTCTATCGGCAGATACTCGACTCTCGCGGCGGCAAGGGTGTGACGCTCGCCGACCTCGAGACAATTTTCTCTCGCCGCACGACGGAACTCTACCTCGACGGCAAGGGCAAGGAATCGCCAATCGACCCTGAGTCGCTTGGTCACCTCGGCGCGCCAATCGGAACCGTGAAGCGCGTCACGAAGGACCGCGAAGGGCGCAGATGGCTTCGCTTCCACACGGCGCGCGCCCTTGAAGTCCACGACGGACTTCAGTTCGACACGATGGCAGACGGCAGGCATCTTGGGCTCGGCATACGCGAAATGCGCCCTGCGATTTCAAGGACACCGGTTTTCGAAGTCGCGGCTGGAACGGATGTCGAGATCGAACTTCCTGAAGATTTTCCGATCCGTGAGGGAGAGAATGTCTACTGCTCGATGTCGAACGCCGTGAAGCGCATGTTCCCAGCTCCAAGCTTCCGCCCGAGCGACTATCCGGGCAACGTCAAGATAGACCTCGAAGTGACTATCGCCGCCGACTCGATTTCCGCTACGGCGAATGGTGTTACGGCGTCGATCCCCGGCACTTTTGACTCCGCGAAGAATCCTGAAAAGACTTACGGCGCCGTTGAAAAGGCGTTCTCGAAACTTGGCGAGACGAATTACGCGCTTGGAAAGCTCTCTCTCGTCGATCCCGACAGGCGCTTTGCGCCCATGAGCGTCCTGAACGATTTGAGGCGCGATCTCGTCGAGCATCTTGACGAGGACCGTGAAAAGACGAGAAGGGCAAAGGTCGAGGCGGCGCTTGCTGATGACGGGGTGTTGCCCGAGATTTCACAAGGAAATGTGTCCGCGCGTCGGCTTAAGATCCGCATCGGTCAGACGGTCCCCGCGGGCGAGTGGGACGAAATAATAGTAGCGATCGATCTGGTAGGGGCGGCACTCCGTGCCGACCGCGGACGCGTTGGAAACGCGCCCCTACCGATTGAGGCATTCGACGCTTCGACGACGCGACTGGCGTTGCCTGTTTACACCGCCGAGCCAGACTTCAACAAGCTGCGCGTTCTCGTGAAGCGGCTTCATCGCGAAGGTTTCGAGAAGTGGGAAGCGAGCGACCTTGCGACGTTGCGGCTTCTAAAGGCGGCTGGCGTTTCGGACATCACCGCCGACTGGACGCTCTACGCTTTCAACTCCCACGCACTTGCGGAGCTTTCTTCGCTTGGTGTGAAGCGCTTTGTGGCAAGCCCCGAGAATGTGCGCGAGAACCTCTCCTATCTTGCCGAGAGCGGATACGACATTGAGTTCCTCGCCCAGCAGGCGACGCCGCTTTTCGTCTCGCTTACCAAGCCCGCCGCAGAGCAGGCCGATGGTCTTGCGATCTATCGCCGCGACAACCTCTGGGTTACGACGCGCCCAGTGCCTCGCACCTTTGACGCTCCTGCTGGTTCATCCGTGCGTCTCGACCTCTCCTGGAACCCACCGGAATGATAGCAGATGCCCTAAAGAAACTTGCGCGGCTTTTCTGGCTTTTGCCGGGATTCCTCCTGTGGGCGTCGTTTCCGCCAATGGCGGAGAAGACAGACTGCGTGTTTGCGCTTGCGCCGCTTATCTGGTTTGCCCGCAACAGGGATTCGAAGGCGAACTTCCGCCTCTGGTTTTTGAACGGCTTTGTCTTCTGGTTCGCTACGCTTTCCTGGATGCCGGCAATCGTCAAGAACGGCGGACCGTGGCCGCTCGTCGTCCTTGGCTGGGGCGCACTCGCCGCCGATTGCGCGCTTTACTTCGGCGCTTTCGGCTGGCTTTCTTCAAAGGTCTGGGCGTGGGTCAAGGACGAGGGCACGGCGTGGCGCAAGCCGCCGCGCTTCCCCTATGCGCGTCGGCTTTTCGCAATCCTCGTCGCCGAGCCGCTTTTGTGGTGCGGGCTTGAACTTCTCCGCTCGCGTCTTTTCGGTGGCTTCTCGTGGAACCACCTCGGGCTTCCGCTTGTCAACGCCAATCTTGGCTCGCCTGCGGCCTTGGGCGGCGTGTATCTTGTAAGCGCCGTCGTCATCCTTGTCAACGGCACGATTGCTGGAATTGCCGAGCGCATAATGAAGCGCACTACCCGCTGGGCGTCGCTTGAGACGCTTATTCCTTTCCTGCTCATTTGGGGGATTTACGCCTTGGGCGGATCCTGCATGCTACGCATAGCCGTCAACTCGTCCGAAGGCGGCTGGGAGACTGAATCGAGGACGGTCGCGATGGTCCAGCGCAATTTCCCGTGCGTCTTCAAGCCGACGGAACGCGAGGACCCGATTGCCGTCTACTCCAACTTGCTCGCGAACGTCGCCTACACGCGTCCAGATCTCGTAGTGCTGGCGGAGAGCGCGCTAAGCGAGTTCGGCGCGGCAGATTCGCCGCGCTCGCTCGCCTTCGCCCGTTGGATCGCCAAGTCTACAGGCGCGCATGAAGTGATCGCCGGCGGAGGGCGTTTCGCGAACGGCAAAGAGTACAATTCGGCGATTTTGTTCTCGAATCTTGGCGTGCAGAGCGAGCGCCTCGGAGATACGCCCGTTCCCCGTTCCCCATTCCCCGTTCCCCGTTCCCCATCACCCGTTACCCAGATCTACGACAAGGTGCACCTCGTACCGTTTGGGGAGTTTATCCCAGGAGACAAATGGATCACTGCTCTCCAGAAACTTGCGCCTGTCGGGAGCTGTACTCCCGGCGAGCTGAAGATCCTTGGCGACTACGGCGTTGCGATTTGCTACGAGGACACAGATTCCGCGCAGATGCGTGCGTTGTTGCATAAGGGCGCGCGTGCGCTTGTATTCATCACGAACGACAGCTGGTTCTCCGATTCGGCCGAGGCCGTGCAGCACTTCCGCCAGAGCGTGCTGAGGTGCGTGGAGACGGGCCTCTATGCGGTCCGCACCGGCAATTCCGGCGTTACAGGCGTAATATACCCGAGCGGACGGTTCCAGACGCTGAGCGACCC
>JAFYQC010000184.1 GCA_017547265.1 Kiritimatiellia bacterium
ATCTGCGGAACGCCGACCGAAGTTCCCGTTCCTAGAAAGCGGAACGTCACTGCTTCTTTTCAGGCATCTTGCCAGACTTGAAGTACTGCTCGATCTCCTCGAGCGTGCGGCCCTTTGTCTCGGGGAGGAAGAACGCCGCCGTGATGAAGTAGATGACGGTGAAGCCAGCGAGGCAGTAGAACACCGCCGGGAAGCCCCACGCGTCCTTCCACGCCGGGAAGATCGTCGCGATCGTCGCCGAGACGCCCTGGTTGATGATCATCGCTATCGACATGCCGGTCGCGCGGATGCGGGTGGGCATGAGCTCGGAGAGCGCAAGCCACACGCACACGCCGGGCCCGACGGCGTAGAACGCGATGAACATGAAGAAGAACACAGTCGCGACGACGCCTGTCGCCATGGACGCGACGACAACGCCCTTCGTGATGAGGAGGAAGGTCGTCGCGACGCCGCAGAGCCCGAGAATGATGCCGGACGTGCCAAGCTTCAAGAGGAACTTGCGGCCCTTGCGGTCAACGATCGCGCACGCGACAATCGTCATGAACACGTTGACGAGCTTGATCGCGAGGTCGGAGAAGTTCGCGAACACGCCCTCCATGCCCGTCGCCTTGAAGATGTCGACGGTGTAGTTGAGCACCGAGTTGATGCCGGTCGTCTGGTTGCAGGCGAGGATCGTAACGGCAAGAAGGAACGGATAGATGTACTTGCGCTGGAAGAGGCTGTCGCCCTGCGCGGCCTTCGCGATGGCGGCCTTCTCGTCCTCCGCCGCCTTGTCTGCAGCAATCATCTCGTCGAGAATCTCCTTCGCCTTGGCCTCGCCGTTGTTGGCGGCGAGCGACGCAAGCGCGTCCTCCTTGCGGCCCTTCTTGTAGAGCCAGCGCGGCGACTCCTTGAGCCAGAACGCTCCAAGGAAGAGGATGAGGCCAGGAATCGCAGAACAGAGGAAAATCGTTTGCCACGCGGTCGCCCAGCCCTTCAGCTGCTCCGCAGTGACCCAC
The DNA here is from genome assembly GCA_017547265.1 of Kiritimatiellia bacterium. The sequence goes on from JAFYQC010000184.1 coordinate 999, forward strand.
GACTTGATCTGCGCAAACGTGACCGCTGCAACGTCGACCCCGTCCTTTTCTGCGAACTCCTTGACGATCTTGTCCGAGTCGCCGACAAGGCCGGTGACAACAAGTCCGATGACGGCCGCAAACGCGAGGCCGATCGTGAGGAGCAGCTGGAACATGCCGGTGCCCTTTCCGCGCGAGTCGCTGTCAAGGCACTCCGCGAGGTACATCGGAACGACCACGCCGACAAGGCCGGCGGACGCGCCCTGGAGAGTGCGGCCGATCGTTAGGAGCAGGAAGTTTCCGCCCTCGAAGAGGCCGGACACGCAGATCACCGGTATCGAGATAAAGAAGCAGAATGCCGAGGCGATGATGATCTTCTTGCGCCCAAGCCACTCGGAGAGCGATCCCGCGAACAGCGACGAGATGACGCTGCCCCACAGCACCGCGCCCACGATAAATCCGAGCTGCACGGCCGAGTAGTCCGAGGTGTTGCGGATGTACGGAAGCGCCGCGGCGATGACGCCGACGTCGATGCCGTATATGAGGCCGCCAAGCCCCGCCATCACCAGTAGATATCTCGCGTATCCTTTGACTGTCATGATTTTCTCCTGTTTTTATTGTTAGTGAAACTCATATCTCGACCGCGAGCGCGGCTGCGATCGACTGATCCATGTCGAAGTACTTGTATCCGCCAAGCCGACCGCCGACGACGAGGTTCTGGATTTTCGCCGCCTCTTCGCGGTATTTCCCAAGAAGCGCGCGCGACTCCTCGCAGTCGACCGGGTAGTACGGCTCGTCGCCCGGCTTCCATGCGGCGGAATACTCGCGCATCACAATCGTCTTCGGCGCGGACATGACGCTTGCGAGCTCGGGATGGTAGTGCTTGAACTCGTGGATGCGGGTGTACGGAATCTCGGCCTCCGTGTAGTTGACGACCGAAGTTCCCTGGAAGTCCTTGACGCCAAGGGTCTCGGTCTCGAAGCGGAGAGTCCGCCACGGCAGGTGCCCGAACTTGTAGCCGAAGAGCGCGTCTATGGGCCCAGAATAGTAGACAGGCACATCCGCCATGTCCTGCAGGGCGAAAGGAGCATTGACCTTCACCTCGATGTTCGGGTGGTCGAGCATCCTGTCGAAGACCGCGTTGTAGCCGTCGGCGGGGATCCCCTGCAAATAGTCCTTGAAGTAGTTGACGTCGTAGTTGTCGCGGACAGGCACGCGCTTGATGATCGAGGGGTCTATCTCCTCGGGCGCCTTGCCCCACTGCTTCGAGGTGTAGCCGCGGAAAAAAGCGTCGAAGATCGCCGACGAATGGCGCTCGTCCTTCATGAAGTCCGCGACTTCCCCGGGCTTAAGCTCCACGCCGAAGAACTTGTTGATCAGCGCAAGGCCGAGGGGAAGGTAGTATATCTTGCCTTTATAGTTCGCGAGCACCTTGTGCTGGTAACCGTTGAACTCGGTGAAGCGGCGGATGAAGTTCCACACAGCCATGTCGTGCGTGTGGAAGATGTGGCTGCCGTAGAGATGGACCTCGATCCCCGTCTCGGGATCGGTCTCGCATCGGACATTGCCGCCGACTGCACCGCGAGCTTCGAGGACGAGGACCTTCCGCCCCGCCTCCGCAAGACGGCGCGCGACCGTGCAGCCCCAGAAACCGGCGCCGGCAACGATCGCGTCCGCTCTCACGATTCCGCTCACTTGATCGCCTGCGCTCCCTTGCCGTCAATCGCGCCGAAGAGCTTCAGGGCGTCCTCGAGCGGATAGCGGTTGCAAAACATGTCGCACTGCGTCGTGATCGTGCCCTGGAGCGGAAGGCCCAGGACGGACCTAAGCCCGTTGCACTTGCCCTCGTCGAGCTTCGTGGACTCGGAGTACTTCATCGAGAGGAACGAGTTCAGGTACTTCGCGTTGATGCGGTCCTTGAACGCGGCCGGATCCTTGAGGTCCTCGTTGTCTTCGATGGACTCGATGCCATCAGTCCCCTCAAGGTCCTCGAAATCGTCGACACGCACCTTTGCAATCGAGGGCGAGATCGTCATCTGGATGTCGCTCTCGCGATTGAGGAAGAATACGTTGCCGTCGATCGACTGCTTCTTCAGCGTGCCGGCGCCCTTGGTGTTGTCGTAGCCAGTGAGGACGTTGAGGCCGATCACGTTGTCCGCGATCGTCGCGTTGACGCCGGTATTGTTCCTGACGCCGAAGCCCATGTCGGCGAGGTCGTTGAGGCGCGACCAGGTGAAGAGGACGGTGTTGTTCTTGAAGAGCCAGTTGACCTCGGGCTTCCAGCCGGCCTTCGGTTTGTTGGGACCGTCCTGCGGAATCGCCTTCGAGCAGAGGACGTTCGCGCCGATCATGCGGTTGTTGCAGAAGACGCAGTTCTCGACGACGACGTCGCCCTGGTACCATGTGACGTTGAACGCGATGTTGCCCGAGTTGACGAACGCGCAGTTCGTGAACGAGAGCTTGCCGGTCGCGCGGTTCGCGGTCGCGGAGTAGACGAGGTAGCGGTTCGCAGACGGGAACTTGTCGCGAGTCTTGTTCATAGCGGGGCCCTCGAGCCACATGCCGGTGTCGAAGCCCTCGGGCTTGCCCTTCGTCTCGTGGTAGGAGTTCGCGAAGCCCTCGTCGAAGATGAGACCGTCGAACTTCATGTCGACGCCGTCGGGCTGCTTCGCCTGCTTCGTGAAGTCGATCGTGAAGACGCCAAGCCCGGTGCCCTTCTTGTCGTTGTTCTCGTTGAGGGCCTGGAACATCGTCTTGTGCTCGAGGGGCTTCCTCTCCGCGAAGTCCTTGGAGTAGCCGCCGAGGATCGAGACCGCCTTGTCGATCAGGAACCAGTTCTGCTTCATCTTGCCGGGGTAGATTCCCTCGGCGAGGTGGATCGTGTCGCCGTCCTTCGCGTTTTCAAGCGCCTTCCAGAGGTTCTTGAGCGGGGCTTCCTTCGTGCCCTCATTCTTGTTCTTGCCGGTCTCGAGCGAGACGTAGATGTCGGCAGCCTGCGCCGTGGTCGCCGCGACCGCGAGCGCCGTCCAGATCATGAGCTTGTTCATTCGCTTTTCTCCTTTTTGGGTAATTCACCTGTAACATCGAGAATCCACGCGGTGTCGGCCCAGCATGGATGCTCCTTGTCCTTGAAGATCTTCGGGAGGATGAGCTTCTTCACTTCCTCGTCTCGGTTGAGGACGTCGTTGAACACAAGCTCGAGATACTCCTTGTCGATAGACTTGTCGAAGAGGATGCCGGCAAGCAGCAGTACATGGTCGTCCGAGACGAGGTTGAGCGCCCGATGGAGACATTCGTCCTTCCGTGCCTTAGGAACCGCCTTGAACGCGGAGACAAAATCGTCCATGTCCTTCATCGTGACCTCGCCGCCCGACTTCTCCATCCACTTGTCGGTGAGCGAGTCAAACGCCTCGACCTTCTTCTCCTCTTCTTCCTGCTGAAGCTCCTCGGGGGTCTTATCCTCCTGCTTTTCGCCGTCGCCATCCGGCTCGGAATCCGCCACCTCGGGGTCGGCACCTCCGGTCTTTTCCTCGTCGACGGCGCGTATTTCGCCTTTACCGGACACCGTCGCCGCCGGTCCTCGGCCGGAGTCGCCTTCGCTCGCCGTAGGCACGCCGTCGCCCACATAGCGCAAAATGGCGACAGCAGCAACGAACGCCACCGCCGCAACGGCGACGAACACTGCGATTTTCCTTATGCGGGCGTCCATATATGATAGTATACCAAATTTCGCGGCTACGAGGACTCCCCGTCGCCGGCAACGAGAGACTGCCCGACAGCCACGATGCGCTTGTCTATGCGGATCTTTATCTGGCTAACGTAATTGCGGGATATCTTGTACTTTGCGGCGACTTCGCCTATGTCGCGGCCCTCTAGCGCATATTCGCGGTAGACGTTCCTGTCGCGCTCGGACAGTGCGGTTTTCGTCAGGACATGCTCCACGGCCGACTTGAGGACGGCCTTGCGCCAGTCCTCGTCAAGCTGCTCGGGCGACTCGACGGGCGCGGCAAGTGTGTCTGCGAGCGTGTCAGAATCGTCCCCGCCCGCTATCTTTACCGACGAGTCGAGCGACACCTTCCGGTCGCCGGCCCGCGCCATGTCCTTGCGATGCGCCATGTGGACTTCGTTGACGATCATCGTCGCAAGATAGGAATGGAACTTGCCCTTCTCTGGCGTGTACTTCCCCTCGCGCAGGACGTTGACAAGCTTTCCGAGGACCTGCATGACTATGTCGTCAGCGTTCTCCTCTCCGCCTTTCATCGCAGCGAACTGGCGGATCGCCGCGGAATACGAGTTCCAGAATCGCACCCATGCCGCCGAATCCTCGCCAGGGGCGAGGTTCTTGATCTTCGCGATCAGCGTGACGGAGGTGACGGGGAACGTACTCATTTCTCTGCGACGTTCTGAAGCTTCTCTATGGCGTCGTCGAACATCATCCTCAGCGGCTGGTCATCCCCTGCCTGCATGTAGTCGGCGTCGCCGAACCTGAGTCTGTCGAACGGAGATACGTCGGAATCCTCCGACAGCATCTCCCTCATGGACTCAAAATCGGCAATCGCCTTCTCGAGCGTGATGTCGCCGGCCGCAAGCGACGACAGCGTCGAGTGCGTCAGGACGAGCGCATCGAGCCGCGCGGCCTCAAACGCGCCGCGCGACGGCATGGTAACGGCTCCAGATTCGTCCATCTGGTCATCTGCGCGCGCCGCCGCGGGAACGCGGAACAGCTCTTCGAAGGTCGGAACATCAGGACGAGCGCCCGCGTTTTGCAGCTTTAGCCGCCAGACTTCGCGCTGGACGTGGAACTCGCGCGTTTCCCAGGCGAAGGCAGCGGCGAGAACGACGAACGCAGCGCCGATATATCGGGCGACGTGACGCGCAATGTGACCGCGCGACTTCTGCGTGAGC
>JAFYQC010000185.1 GCA_017547265.1 Kiritimatiellia bacterium
GCTCACAGGCGTTGCCATAATGCCCACGGACGACGACGAGGAGGATGAAGGAAAGGCGAAGGTTCTTCCGCCGCAGACGCGCATCGTCGTGACGCCCGGCAACCTCGCGGTGTTTTTCCTCGAGTACAGCTTCCCGCCGAATGTCAAGTCGAGGATGTATCTCGGCCCCAACTTCGACGAGGGAGTTCTTGGCGAGGATCCCTTTGGAACGAGCGCGTCGGGACTTATCACAGGCAAGGGGAAGATAACGAAGGTCGTCCTTCTTGGCGCAGGCGGCGACGAGCCGTACGAGAAAGACCTGCTGCTCAAGTCGGTCAGGATCCGCGGCGAGCTGGAGGCCGAGGAGGGTGCGCCGCGCAACAACTCGTTCTTCATCTGCGACATGCCAGTAGACGTCCTCTTTGCAAACAAGGCGGACAGCGACGGCAAGGGGGCTGTTGTTCTTCCGCCTAAGCCAGCGCCCGCGCCGGACCCGAAGCTTGGCGTCGTGCCGTTCGACAAAAACGCGAAGCCGAAGTCGTCAACGCCGAAGGGGTTCACGGACAACCTCGACGAAGCGCTTGCGAAGGCCAAGAAAGAAGGGAAGTTCGTCTATGTGTGCTTCTCCGGCAGCGACTGGTGCGGGTGGTGCAAGATGCTGGAGCGCGAGGTGTTTGCTCAGCCGGAGTTCGTTCCCGCCGTCGAGAAGGACTATGTGCTCGTTTTCATCGACTCTCCCAGCAACAAGGGCGTCCTTAGCGCTCGCGCGAAGAAGGAGAACCCGAAGCTCGTGAAGAAATACGGAATCGCGGGCTTCCCCACCGCGCTAATCCTCGACGGCGACGGCAATAAGGTCGGCGAGACCGGCTACAGGAAGGGCGGGGCAAAGCCCTACGCCGAGCATCTTCTGGACATCAAGGGCGACACGAAGTAGGAAGCCTGTGCGTCAGGGCGCGGAGAGATAAAGGAACGCGTGCGCGACGCGATCGTCGCCGTCAGAGCATAGGACGACGAGACGGCCGTCTTTTAGCGTTGGGCCAAAGCAGCAGCCCTCGTACATCGCAATACCGGTTGCCTTGCTGAAGACGAGCTCCTTGCGAGCGGTGCGTTCGGGCTTCTTTTCGCAGAAGGGCGTTTCTGAAACCTTCTCTGCCGTCGAGAGGTCGATCTTGTAGATGCGTGCACGAAATCCCGGCAGGAGCGTTTGGCTGAATTCGCGCTCGAGCGCATAGACCGCGCCGCCTTGCTCGACCATCAGCCCCGACACTCCGCTTGCGAGAATTCCCTTGTATGCCTGGCCGTTCGTTGGGTCTGTCTCGTAAGCCCACATGCCGTCGAGTTTCCACGTGTCGTTCGCGTCCGCGCGGCGAAAGCGGCAAAGTCGGACGAGCGATCCGCCTTCGCTGTTGGCCGTCGCGCCGTCGCACGAGAGCGCCTCTTCGTTCGCCGTCCACAGCTCAAGCCCATCGGGGGAAATAGTAAGCGCTTCGAACGCGAGGTTCGGGCGGAACTTGCGGAAGACTTGAGGCAGGTCAAGGTTGCCGAGGCGCCGTCCCGTCGCTGGATCGAATTCGCGAATTGACGCGTCCGCCTCGTCTGCTGCCCATACCGTCTTGTGGAGAGGATCCCACGCGACCGCCTCGAGGTCGCGCGCACCTTCAAGCGTGACGCTTTCCTTGAAGTGTGGCTTTGTGGGAGCGCCAGAGTATTTGAGCTTGATGACGAGCGGATACATCTTTCCCTCGCGGTCGGCGACCGAGTAGTAGAGGTTGTCGCCGGCGTAGGTTATGCCGCTAAGGTATCTCGGGAAGTCGCTATTTCTGATTTCCCTGATCTCGGTGAAGGAAGGGTCAGGGCTCTCGCTTGGCATTAGGGCGCAGCCGCCAAGAGAGAGAAGGGCGGCGAGTGCGACGCATCTTGAGATTACTCGAAATTGCATTTGCAGACATTATACCATTTCACGCGGCGCATTTATGGTATAATGTGCGTCATGGAAGCAGAAGAGGAAGCAAAGATCATCGCGAAGGCGCTCGAAGAGTCGAAGGCCGAGGACGTCAAGATCTACGACGTTCGCGGCAAGAGTTCGCTCACGGACTTCTTCGTCGTCGGCACGGGTTCCGCCGCGCCCCACCTGAAGGCGCTTGTCGCAAACGCGCAGCAGGCGATGCGCGAGGCGGGAGTCAAGCGCAACCGCATGGCGGGCGACCCCGAGTGCGGCTGGATCGTCGCAGACTTCATCGACGTTGTGGTGCATGTCTTCTCCCGCGAGGCGAGGGCGTACTACGCGATAGAGAAGCTGTGGAATTGATATTTTCGAACAATTGTCCTACCCCCCTTGCGCGGTGGGGCAAAAATTTAGTATAATAACCGCATCAACAACAAAGGAGTTGAAAAACTATGGCAGGAAAGCTTGAAGAACGCGTAAAGGACATCATCGTTGAGCAGCTCGGCGTCAACGCCGAACAGGTTACGCCGGAGGCGTCTTTCATCGACGACCTCGGTGCTGACTCGCTCGATTCAGTTGAGCTCATCATGGCGTTTGAGGAGGAGTTCGGCGCGGCGATTCCCGAAGAGGACGCCGAGAGCCTCACTACCGTCGGCAAGGTCGTCGACTATCTCAAGTCGAAGGGCTACGGCGACGACGGTTCTGCTCCCGCGAAGTAACGCGCGCTCTTTTAGCGCTAGGGCATCGGACGTGGAAACTGCTGTTTCCGCGTCCGCTCCTTTTTTGGTATAATATGCCCCCAATATGAACAAGCTGGCGCTTCAACTGAACAAGACGCTCGGCACGGCGGCTGATTTTCTCTCTCCGGCCGGTCGGCGCATGTATTTCCCATACGGTGGAATCCTCGGGCAGGGCGCGGAGGCGAAGTCCTGCGAAATCAACGCGACTGTCGGCATGGCGTTCGAGGAGGATGGCTCACCGCTCGTGATGGACTGCTTCAGGAAGGCGGTCGCTCTCGACAAGCGCGCGTTCCTCTATGCGGGTAGTTTTGGATTGCCGAAGCTGCGCGAAGCGTGGCGCGCGATGGAGTTCGTCAAGAATCCTTCGCTCAAGGGCAAGGCCTTCTCCAATCCCGTCGTGACGAACGCGCTCACCCACGGCATCCGCATCTGCGCGGAGCTCTTCGCAGGACCGAGCGACACGCTCGTCTGCCCCGATCTCTTCTGGGACAACTACGAGTTGATCTTCAAGGAAGCCGTCGGCTGCAAGATCGAGCGCTTCAACACCTTCAAGAAAGGCGCGTTTGACGCAGACGCGATGAAGAAGGCGCTTCTCGCCCCTGGCAAGAAGAAGATTCTGATTCTCAACTTCCCCAATAATCCTACCGGTTACACGGCGACGCTTGTAGACGCGAAGAAGATCGTCTCCGCCGTAAAGGCCGCTGCCGCGAAGGGCAAGAAGATCGTAGTCCTCTGCGACGACGCGTACTTCGGGCTCGTCTACGAGAAGGGCGTTCACGAGGAGTCGCTCTTCGCGGAGTTCTCCGATCTCCATCGCAACGTCCTTGCCGTCAAGCTCGACGGCACGACGAAGGAAGACTATGTCTGGGGCCTTCGCGTCGGCTTCATCAGCTTCGCATTCAAGGGCGCGACGGCCGACCAGCTCAAGGCGCTCGAGGCAAAGGCCGCGGGCGACGTCCGCTCTGGAATATCCAACGTGACGTCCATCGGCCAGCATCTCGCGGTCCGCGCTTTCGAGGATTCCGGCTATGCCGTGCAGAAGCGCGAAAAGTTCTCCGTCCTCAAGAGGCGCTACAACCAGATACGCGTGATACTCAAGGCGCATCCAGAATACAGGAAGCACTTCGAGCCCATGCCGTTCAACTCCGGCTACTTCATGTGCGTGAAGCCGATCGGCGTCGACGCCGAGAAGGTTCGCCGCCATCTCGTCGAGAAGTATTCCGTCGGCACGATCGTCCTCTCGGGGCTCATCCGCCTCGCATTCTCTACGGTCCCGATGGCGAAGCTCGACAAGCTCTTCGCATCGGTAGACGCAGCTATCGCAGATTTGACAACAAAGAACCACAAGTAAAGGAACTCAACCATGAAAAAGCTCCTCTCCGCATTTGTAGTCGCAGCCTCGCTCTCGGCGTTCGCCGCATGGGAGCGCGTTGGGTCGCTCCAAGTCGCCGACATGGCGACGCAGGGTGCCGCCGTCGCGAAAGTCGGCTCGTTCATCGGCAATCCGCTCGCTGCCGCCGGAATGGCCGCAGCGATTGCAGATAGCCCGCTTCTCAAGTTCTTCGGCCCTATGCGCGACAAGACGCCGATGTCGTTCGCGCTCTTTCTCGACGGCGAAGAACTCGCCAAGGATCCGACCGACGCGCTCGATTCGCTTGAGTACGCTGTTCTCTACCCCGTGTCCATTTCCAAGGACGAATTCGTCAAGCGCCATCCAGGCTCGGCCGTGACGAACGGCGTAATTGTAGTGAAGGGCGACTTGTTCGACGAGGCCGACTCTAACGAGACGACTTATGTCGTCTTCTCCGACGATGGAAGGTGGGCTGGAGCGAGCGACAAGTTGGAGCAGGCAAAGCTCGCTCTTGGCGAGATTGCCGCCGCCACGAAGTCGATGGACGGCGATGTTGTGCGCCTCAGGGTCGACGAGAAGGCGTTTGCTGCGATCACTGCGATGGCAAAGGCGGAAAAGGACATCGACGCCGAGATTGTCACGGCGCTTGAGTCCTACAAGTCCGTGTCGGTGGGCCTTAGGGTCTCTGACCTCGGCATCGACGCGCGCGCGGCGGTCTACGTAAAGGAGGGCAGCGAGGGCTCCAAGTGCGGGCTCAAGCAGCTTGGCCAGAGTCCTTTCGCGTTTGCCGGCAAGGACGCCATTTATGCCGACGTCCAGGCAGAGGACGCAGGCAATGCGGGCCAGCTGACCGAGGAAGGCTGGGCGCAGGCGATCTCCCTATGCAAGAAGCATGGTCTCGACATCTTGAAGTTCGTATCCATGGGTAAGTCCGACAAGGGCTTCAAGCTTGTCTTTGACGTCGCCGCCCTGTGCAAGGCGCTCAAGGACAATGACAGCTCGGCGTTTGCGAAGTTCGACTTCGAGAACTTCATGAAGGATGCTCAGGCGGCTAAGGCCGCCAAGAAGTTCTCTGCCAAGACCCCCGCGTATGCGCTTGCCGCCGCTGTAAA
>JAFYQC010000186.1 GCA_017547265.1 Kiritimatiellia bacterium
CAGGGGTTAGGGGTCAGTAGTTAGGGGTCAGTAGTTAGGAGCCAGGAGTTGGAGTTGGAGATAGGAGTTAGGGGGCAGGAGTCAGGAGTCAGTGACTGGGAAAGCCGCCATCTTGGCGGCTATCTCGCTGTTAGCCAATTAGCTTTAATGCCAGTAGTGTCGACTTGATCTGCGCGAGCTTCGCATCGTCCGTCTCGCAGAGCGGCAGACGAAACGCACGTTCAATCCTGCCCATAAGCCAAAGCGCCTCCTTGACCATGACGGGGTTAACGTCGATGAAGAGGTCGTGGAAGAGCGGATAGTATTTCGCGTGAATCGCGCGCGCACCGACGAAGTCTCCGGCAAGCGCAAGGCGCATCATGTCGCCCATCTCCTTCGGTATGACGTTCGACGCGACGGAAATCACGCCATCCGCACCGACGGACGCCATCGGCAGCGCGAGCCCGTCATCGCCGGAAAGCACCGTGAAATCGGGAATGCGACCCTTGATTGCACTCACCCTGTCGACGGAACCAGCCGCCTCTTTGATCGCGACAATGTTGGGATGCTTGGCAAGACGCACGACTACATCAAGCGGAATCTCGCGCCCTGTTCGCCCAGGCACATTGTAAAGGACGACTGGAAGCCCAAGGTCGGCGATCGTCATGAAGTGGCGATAAAGCCCTTCCGGGTTCGGCTTGTTGTAGTACGGAGTCACCTGGAGGCACGCGTCCGCGCCACCCGCAGTGATCGCGGCTTTCGTAAGCGAGACCGCCTCGGACGTGGAATTGGCGCCAGTGCCGGCGATGATCTTGCACTTCCCCGCCGCAAACTCAATCGTCTTCTCGATGACCTTGTGGTGTTCATCGTGCGAGAGGGTCGGAGACTCTCCGCTCGTTCCTACCGAGCAGATTCCCTCGATGCCCGCCGCTGTTTGGCTCTCCACAAGCGAACGGAGCGCACCGTAGTCAACGGAACCGTCGCCGGAGAAAGGTGTTATGAGAGCTGTAATCGTACCTGAAAGCTTCATAGTGGTTATTATTATATCAAAATCTCGGCTATGCGTGCATATGCATCACCGTGGCTTGCGAGCATCTCGAGCGTCCGGTCGAGCTTCTTGGCCGCTTCCGCGCGCGACGCAGGGTCGCCTAGCCAACGTTCAAGATAGCCACGCACGGCCTCTACGGTGAAATTCTCCTGCAGTAGCTCTGGCATCGGACATTCCGCGCCAGACTTCTCGGCAATGATGTTCGCGAGCCCCACGTGCTTCACGCCGTTTATCGCGCGCCTCAGGAACGCCGCGAGAATGGGACCTACCTTGTAGACGAGCACTGTCGGGCAACGGGCAAGCGCGGCCTCAAGCGTCGCCGTTCCGCTCGCGACTGCGGCGACATCGGCGCGGCGAAGAAGTTCGCGTGCGCCGCCAGACTGGACAGTTAGAGTTGAAAGTTTAAAGTTCAAAGTTGAAAGCTTGGCTTTGAAACTGGACACAATCCTTTCAATGGCAGTCTTGGCGCGGTCGTTCGCGGCGGGAATCGCGACGCGTATTCCCTCAAGCGGCGCGACGGCCTCAAGAAGCGTCGGAAGGTGCTTTTCGATCTCGCCGAGACGCGAACCTGGAAGAAGCGCGACAAGCCCCTTCTCGCGACTTCCCTCGCCTTCATCCGCAGTGCCCTCGAATTCCTGTGCAAGAGGATGACCGACGAATTCGGCAAGTCCCGGGCGGAATATCGCTGGCTCAAACGGGAAGAAACAGCATATCTTGTCGAGAGAGCGCTCGATGCGCGGTATGCGGCCCTGGTGCCAGGCCCAGACCTGCGGGCAGACTACGTGAACCGCCTTGATGCCCTTCGACTTCGCATAGGCCGCGAGCTTCAGGTTCATGCCGGGATAGTCTATCGTGCAGACGACATCGGGCTTCCACTCGTCGATTGCGCGGACCATCGTGCGCTTCACCTTGAGAAAGAAAAATATCCGTCTCAAGACCGCCCATATCCCGAACACCGCGAGGTCTGCCGTCTTGAAGCCGTAGTCGGAATAGCCGCGTATCTCCACATCGGGGCAACGCGCACGTACGGCAGCGGATATCCGCTCCGCGTAGTGGACACCCGACTCCTCACCGGCGAGAACGAGCAGTTTCATTTTTTCTTGCCGTCGCGAACGCCGAGATCGCTGAGCTTCATCGAAATGACGCGGCTGACGCCCTTCTCCTGCTGGCTCACGCCGTACACGAGGTCGGAACCGGCGATCGTGTGCTGGTTGTGCGTGATGATGAGGAACTGGGAGTTGACGAGGAACTCCTTGAGCTGGTCGACGAACCTGCCGATGTTCGCATCGTCAAGCGCGGCGTCGAGCTCGTCGAGCATGCAGAACGGCGCGGGCTTGATCATGAAGATCGAGAACAGAAGCGCGACGGCCGTCATCGTGCGCTCGCCGCCGGAGAGCAGCGTCACGCTCTGCGGGCGCTTGCCCGGAGGACGCGCGATGATGTCGATGCCGCACTCAAGCGGATCCTCCGCGTTCTCAAGCAGCACAAGCCGCGCCTCGCCGCCGCCAAAGAGCCGCGTGAACATCGTCTGGAAGTTGGCGTTCGCCTGCTCGAAGGTCTTCTTGAACATCTCGCCCGAAGTGAGGTTCAAGTTGTCGATGAGCGAAAGTATCTGCGCCTTCGCCGCCAAGAGGTCCTCTTCCTGGGCCTTCTCCTTAGCATAGCGCTCCTCGAGCTCACGGCACTCGTCGATTGCAACCATGTTGACCGGCCCGAGCGCGGCGATCTCGGACTGGAGCCGCGCCACCTTTGCCTCAAGCTCGGCATGCGGCGGCTCAACGCCGTCCTCCCATGTGGGATCGGGCTCGCGAAGCACCGCGTCGGCAAAAAGGCCGTATTCGTCCTGAAGGTGATCGTAGATGTTCTGGCGGCGCATCGTCGCCTCTGCGGCGGCGACTTCGAGCTTGCCCCTGAAGTCGCGCGCGTGGTCAAGCTCGGCGCGCTTCGCCGCGACATCACGGTCGACTTCGGCAATCCTCTCGAACATCGTCTGGCGGCGGGCTCGCTCTTCTTCCATCTCGGCGCGGCAGTCTGCGGCCGCGGCCTTCAGTTCCTCGAGCTGACCGAGAAGATCGCCAGACTCCTCCTTGAGCCGCGCGATGGAGTCGTGATAGCGCTGGATGCCCTCGAGACGCCCGTCGACCGCCCTCTGCAATTCGTCGCGGCGGCGGCGCGCAGAGTCGTTCTGCTGGCCGACGAACGAAAGCTCCTGCTCCATCTGGCTCGTCGCGATGCGGCGCTCTGTAAGCTGCTGCGAAACCGACATCGTGGAGACTTCGAGCGTCCGCAGCTCGTCCTCGCTCGCGGCGATCTCTGCCATAAGTATCTCGCGCCTGTCAGCCGTCGTGACCTTTGTGCCGGCGGGCCATGTCTCCGTCTTGCCCTCACGCGAGACTTTCGCGTCTTCGGCAAGAACGCCCGTAAGCGTAGTGTTCGCGATTTCGTGCCTGCGACGCTGTACGTCGCTGCGCTTTTCGTCGATCTTCGCCTGAATCTCGGCAAACGCGGTTTCGCTCTCGGCAAGCGCATCCTTTGCGGTAGCGAGCGACTCGGTAAGAAGGCGCGTCTTCTGGTCGAGGGAATCAACCTGCATGGCGATCTCCTCGAGCTGCGCCTTCGCGTCGGCTATCTCGCGTTCGTCGCGCTCTGCAAACTGACCGTACTCCTCGATACGCTGCGCGTTTACGCCGATGACTTCGTTGGCACGGCTATAGGCATTGTCCGCCGCCGCCTGGCGCGACGCGAGCGACTGGAGACGCTCTTCGAGCTCGTGTACCTGGGCGTGGAGTTCCTGCTGGCCGCGCTCCGCCTCGGCTACTGCGCCCGACGCCTCTTCAATCGACTTGTCGATGTCGCGCCTGTTCGCCGCATTCTACACTAGCTCCTCGTCGAAGGAGTGTATCTTCTGCTTCGAGACGTAGATGTCGAGGACGCGCAGCTCGTCGTGAAGTTCCTTGTACTTCTTCGCCTTGCCGACCTGCCGCTGCAAGGAGCCAATCTGGCGCTTCATCTCCTTGAGGACGTCAGCTTCGCGCAACAGGTTCTGCTCGGTCTGCTCGATCTTCCTCAGCGCCTCCTTGCGGTCGGCCTTGAACTTCGTAATTCCCGCCGCCTCCTCGAACACACCGCGACGGTCCTCGGGCTTGGAAGAGAGAATCGCGTCAATCTGGCCCTGGGCCATGACGGAGTAAGACGAAGTACCAATGCCGGTACCCATCAAGAGGTGCTGGATGTCCCTGAGACGGCAAGGTTGCTTGTTTAGGAAATACTCGCCAGAGCCGTCGCGGTAGACGCGACGCTGTATAGTCACCTCGTGATAGTCTGTGCCAAGCTCCTTCTCGCAGTCCGCAAAGGTGATCGTGACTTCCGCAAGGCCGAGGGGCTTTCTCGTGTCGGTGCCGTTGAATACGACATCCACGAGCTTCGAGCACCTGAGCGCCGTCGGACGCTGCTCGCCAAGAACCCAGCGAATCGCGTCAGAAACGTTAGACTTTCCGCAGCCATTCGGACCCACGATGGCGATAAGGCCAGGATCGAAGGTGAGCTTCGTCTTATCGGCGAAACTCTTAAATCCGACTATGTCGAGCTGCTTTAGGTACATTGGTAATATTCTACCAAAAATTCGGCGGGTTTGGAACCGTCACAGGGCGTTGATTCCCGCCGGGAAGTTGTACAATCTCGTGGGTCAAATTGGAAAGGCAAGCTGTCGAGGTGGAGGAAGGAGGTTCTGAAGAAGAAGGACAGGGACCGAAAGCGGAGGGAAAAGCGAAGGAAGGCACGCCCCCATGGGGGCGTCGCGCGA
>JAFYQC010000187.1 GCA_017547265.1 Kiritimatiellia bacterium
CTCGGCATCGCGCATGAGGTGCGTCATGCGCAACTCGCGCCCTGCGTCGCGGAAGCGGACGAACTCGGCCGAGTCCTTCGGGTACGGGATACGCGGGAAATCGACCTTCAGGAACTCCTTGAATTTCGCACGGTATGCGGGCGAGTGAAGGACGCCGTAGATGTAGTCGAAGATGTCTTCGGGGGATGGGGTTTCTTTGACAGGATTAACAGGATTTACAGGATTGAGAATTTCTGCGATCTTCGCTACAATGTCCTTGTCGAGATTTGCGCGCTTCTCCACCTTCCCCATGTTCTCTTCGTAGAGGTAGAGAGGGAAGACATTTGCATTATCCTTGGATGAAAGAATCGTCTTGTCAGTAATCTTGTCTGTGACGAACACAGGCAAATCGTCGTCTCGGCTACAAATGCGAATGCAGCACAAGCCAATGTTGTCGCCTTTCAGGAAATGCGACATCAACCTTTCACGCCCCCAATCAACCATATCAGACGAATAATAAATATATCGAGTGTCAAATGGTCTGTAGTTAACGGTCTTGACAACTTGTTCGTGATTATTACTGGCTATTTTCTTTCTCGCAACTTCAAGTTTCCAACCTCTAGTATCGCCAGGAAGATACTTACCACTCTTCTTTGTTCCAAAATACCGAGCTCGGACAACATCATCTGATTGTGACACCGAGCAGAAATCATAAATACGCGAAAGTAAATCCCCTTTTCTCATGTCAACGACGAATCCATCACGTGCAGTAACTATTCCCATAACATTGCACAAAAACAATTCATCGATTTTGAAACCATGAGAATATTCTGTCTCTGCGCTCGTATCTCGCGGCGTGAAGAAGAGCATCGGTTCGGTCGGCTGAACTTCCTGCCATTTGACGGATTCCATTGTCGCGGCATCAAGCGCGGCAAGTTTGTCCTTCTTCTTGCCCCAAAGGTCGGCGTAATAAACCTTTGCGTTCTTTGCGTTCTTTGCGGCTACGCCACCCTTTTTCACAAACAGCGTAATCGCCACGCCCTGCATGATATTGAAGACGCATTCGTCCTTGCCGCCGTCGGGCGCGACTTCTTTCTTCTTTGAGTTGCCGTGAAGATTCAGCGTCCATATCTCGTCGAATGTCTGCATCAGATGCCAGCGCATTCCCCGGAATGTCGGATTGTCGAGGAAGCCATGCGGCGTGATGAAGGCGACGATTCCCTCGCCGTTCTTCTCGACATAGTGCTCGGCAAGACGAATGAACTTCACATAGTCATCATTGAGCCAATGCTTTCGCTCTTGAAGCTTCACCTTGCCACCAGGTTCTACCTTGTAATCATCGACGAGTTTTGAAATCCATTCTCCGTTGTTTTGGGATATTCCAGAATACGGCGGATTGCCCATGACGACCATGACGGGCGTGTCGCGCTTTACCTCGTCCGCGCCCTGCTGCTCTGGCGCGAGGGCGGAGGCGAAGAGTCCGCCCGGCAGTTCCTTGTGCCAATCGGAGAGCGAGTCTGTGAGGAACACGCGGAAGCGCTCCTTTCCGGACGGCGCGGTGCCTGTCTCGCGGAGCGCGAAGTCGATCTTGATGTGCGCCATCGTGTAGGATGCCATCAAAAGCTCAAAACCATTGAGTCGCGGCAGCAGGTCGCTTTCGACGTAGCCGGGCCACATTCCCTCGTTGCCCTTGAACTTCTCGAATATCTGGCGGATTGACTCCGCGATGAACGTGCCGGTTCCTGTTGCGGGATCGAGAAGCTGGACGCGGTGGACGGTCTTTTTCACCTTGTGCGTCATGCGCTTCCCGTGAGGCGCGATTTCCTCGCGTTCGATCTCGACCTTCGAACGGTCTGCGAGGCCGTCGGGGAGACCGAAGCGGGTGCGAAGCGCCCAGTCCGCCGCGCCGACGATGAACTTCACGACTTGAATCGGGGTATACCACACTCCGCGGTCTTTGCGGAGCCCCGCGTCGTATGCGGCGAGGAAGTCCTCGTAGAAGTGAATCATCGAATCTGCGCCGGCACGCCCGTAGCCGCGCATGATCTTTGCGACATCGGCGGAACGAAAGAGATCGGCGAGATCGTCCACCATCCACTCCAGCTCGTCTTCAAGGTTGTTGGCGACATACTGAAAGAGCTGCTTGAGAAACGGGTTTGTCTTGGGGATAAGCGCCATTGCCTCGTAGCGCGAAAAGTCCTCTGGCGTAGGGTCGTTGAGCCGTGCCGCGAACATGCCGTAGGTGAGGGTCTGGGCGAAGATGTCGGAGAACTCGTCCGCGCCGACATCAGGCATCAGCACGTCGCGCAGACCAAGCATAAGTTCAAGAATCGGCGTTACAGGCGGCTTTGCTCCGTCAGGCGCGTCATCGTACGCCTTAGAGAGAGGTGTAAGATACTCCTCTGCGTTGCGCTGAAGGAGACGCGCCTTCCCCGCCATCAATTCGGCAAGACGCTTGGCGTTGTCAATCTTCTGGGGGTCGCCGGCGGCGGCATCGGCTACAAACGCGGCGAAGTATGCGTATGCCGCAGGTCTGCCAGACACCTTGCCCTCTCCATCCCAATCCGCGATTCTGACCGAGCTGGCGAACTGTCCGTGGCGGTAGAGACGGAAATCGAGGTAGTCGGTGAAGATAATCGTATCAAGCGCGGCTTTATAGCGGTCGAACTGCTCCTTGTGCCCAGTGCGCTTCTTGCCGTCAAGATCGTCGTCGCCCAAGTCCTTCGCCTCCACATAGAAAACGCCAAGGCCCGTCTTGTCCTGAACGATGTAGTCTGGAGCCCCGCAGTCGGTTCGTTTCGGCTCATTCACGGCCTTAAGCCCAGGAGCGAGAGCGTCAATGAGCGCGGCAAGTGCACCGCGAAACGTGTGTTCCGTCGCCTTGCCGGTCTTCGCAAGCCGCGACACCTCGGCAACATACGACTCTATTGCGATTGTCTCTGTCGTTTTCATTTTGTCTGCTCCCTCATGGTATCATCCCACGCCCCTTCTTGCCTTGATAAAGATTTCGCGCAGGGTCGAATTCAAGGTTTGTGTCGTTGGGGCGGGGGTTGAATACAGCCTGGAAAATGCCAACCGACGAGCCGAATCCAACGGGCCCGATAAGCTTGGAATAATTTGCAGATACTATCTTGCCCTGCTCGTCGCATTTGACACGCGAACGAATCACCATGTATTCTCCACAGTTCACGACATCAGACTCCTCCAACCAAACAGTATGTCCGCCATTGCCCCTTATGGTTATTGGGAATGACTGAAGATACTCACGATTAGGATCCGCACGATAAGTGGACGGGAAGCTCAAGCATCCAGTCTGTTTCTCGACATACGCACCGCAATTCTTGTCAAATTCAATTCGGCCTACTACATCGCCAAGTTTAGGGTAACCCGGTTCACCGTTTTTGAAAGCAAAAAAACTACTCTGTCGCCATCTCGCCCTCACTGTCATATTGGTCTCATCGGGTCGATTTCTAACATAATAGAAATCTGCGACCTTTCCCTTGCCATGCGGTGGCAGCCAGTCAAAACATTCAAGGTCAAATCCATATCGTCCATTGGCTATTGGCGACTTAACGTCCATCTCACGCGTATACCCATACATCGATTGAGGGTTCTTCTTACGATAAAGAACAGCCTCTCCACGCTTTTCATGCTCGTGGAGTTTGATAAATCCAAAGGCCGGCGGGATGATGACATCCTCGCCCTTGAAGTGCTCTCTATGGGAATCACTTCGATAGTAACCGTCGGCTTCTACATGCCATCCAAAATCAGAGGACGTACAGTTGAACTTGACAACTGCGGTCCCGTTCGTGTCCGTTCTCGCCTCGGCATTTCCACCACTACTTGCCCTACTCCTATGCCCGCCGCCGAACAAGACGTGACTATTCGAGAAGCCGACCTTCACCGCCGCGTTTGCGACAGGATTTCCTTCGTCGTCAACCACCTTGACATACAAACGTTCACTAGCGCACCCCGTACTTGCCAGCATAAGAGATGACAAAACAATTCTAAGTTTACTCATGTTGCTTCTCCTTAACGTGTTGAATTATTACCTTGTAAAGCTGATGAACTCTTTTGTAAGAACGTTGGACAAAAGTGCTATGCTGCCAATCCCGATACTTCTTTTCAGTATCCGTCGGATGACTTATGGGCAAGTCGTCACGGCCAGACGTAAACAAGGTTGCCATGTCGTAATTGTCGTAAAGGATATGTGTTGAGCCGTTTGTTGGCATCGAGAACCCTCC
>JAFYQC010000188.1 GCA_017547265.1 Kiritimatiellia bacterium
AACAGGATTCCAACATCAAGAGACTCCCATGCCTCGCCAGGCGAGTTCGCTCCCCCGTGTGTCCTCCACCGCAAACTCGTTTTCCAGCCGAATGACTGTTGCCTATAGTTTGAAATGTCCAGCACCGCACATCCTGACAAAACTACGGCATTAACGTTAGTCCAATAGGAATTCAGCAAAGAAGGCTGAATGCCACCAACTAGCATTGCGTTCTCATGACCTCCATGTCCAGAATAAAATATTATATCCGCCTGCTGCTGGACTTGGCATTTATCAGACAAAGCCGAGCCACAAGTGGCAATCATTATACCAGTTCCTCCTGCCTGAAACGTCTTCAAATTCAAACTTCCCTCTGGAATTGATGCACTAACATTCCCATTCTCATCTCCTCGCGCTCGTCCATAAAGACGACCCGCAATGCCTGCATCAAAGATATCGCTGTCCTGACGATTGCTATCGCCAGTTGCCGCATCAGACATATCAATAGATGTCTTAGAAAGAATGCCGTCATCTTCATTGCGGATGATGTCGTTCGACTGGAGCCAGCCAGCCGCAACCAACACGTGAAAGACATTCTGCCCTTGCGAAGTCGTAGTTGTCGCGCTTATGGGAATCGCCGCACCAGCTATATCGTGCGTTCCATCGAAATCGACATAATACGCCTTGAGCCGGATTCTCTCGCCGAAGAGTCCTACAAAGCCGGAGACTGTCATTTCTGAACCGCCGACAGTCGCCTTTACAATGACCGACTCCCCGACAAGCACGGGGTATTTCCATTCAATTGCATTGCCGGAAGCATCCAGTATCTCAAGATTGACGCCGCGGCTTTCAATCTCGTCAATGGCCGTCTGGTCTTCGTAATAGCAATGACATCTCCCCCACCAGGAGAACGGATACGAATACCCTTCCCATTTTGCGGCACCAGAAAGCGAATGTCCCACCCCACCGCAAAGGCATTGCGGGTAGCAATTCCACGAAAAGCCAATCTCGTTCGTGACGCACGAGCAACAACCGCCAGCGATGTTGAGGATTCTCGGGACGACATCGACTGGCGAAGTGTGTGCGACATAGATGTCGGAACCGCCACGCATCTGAACCCGCTCAAACGTCAACTCCAATGGCAAAGAAATGGTCAAGTCGTTCTCGGCGTTTGTCACGATTTCAGCATATTCGCTTAGCACGGCTGAATAATCAATCGGCAAATCGCTTTCGACGGCATAAGTCGCACCCGCGAGAAGCGGGACATGGCAGACCTGGTTTGTACGCGCAATGATTACATGGTCGCCGAGGTCGCTTGGTCCGTCGCAAGTGACGCGGATTGTCGCAACGCCGAGAAGCCCCGTGACGGAAAGATCAAGCCAGTAGTAGGCATTGGGATTAGCGTTTGTGGGCAAGGCATTTGCAATGCCGAAGAAGTCGCCGTCGCAGACGGTGGGATTCGCGTCTCGCTCGTTGTAGATTCCATCGTCATCCCAATCGTCGGGGTTGACGCGGCGGCAGACTGTCTCGACATCGTTGGAGCGTGTCAGGAAATCGCCATTGGTGAAAAGGACGATCTGCGCGTTGATGGGGAAGTTTGTGTCGCCGCCGAGGAAGAAGTTTTCCCATGTGAGGACGCGGCTGCCGTCGCCACCGTCAAGCCGCCACAACCGACTTTGGCCTGGAACAGCAGACATCGGAACACCAACGGCGCAGATTTCGTGCGCGGCGTCTCGCGGAGTCGGACGGATTCGACCGTCGATGAAATACCAGAACGACGAAAACGCCTCATCGTTCGTGCCGAGGGGAAACGCCCAATTGGTAGGGACGAGCGTCCCGCTCGTCCGCAAAACGCCAAAATCAACCACGTTGTTCCCGAAGGACGAAGCCGCGCCGTGGATGTGCCAATTCCCGACAAGCGTTGCGTTCGTCGGCATCGCATACGAAACCGCCGCGTTTGTCGTGACGCTCTCGATACGCCAGCCGCGAGCGATGTCGGCGTTGGTTGTTTGGACAGGATTGGAAACGGGAAACGGGGAATGGGCAACGGGGAACGGCAATCCTGCCTGAAAAGAACCACCGCCCTGCATCATCTGCGGCAACGGTGAATTCAAGTTCGGCGGCACGTTGTTCGTCTTCTGCGCGGTCAACGTAGCATCCACCGCAAACAGCGCAAGCGCCAGCAGCAGTGTCGCGGGCAGTTTACGCAAAGCGCGAATGCCGACCCAAACACAACACGCAAGGGCAAATGCACATTCGAGGGCGGCGACACAGTTTCCAAGGAGCTTCCAGTCCATATCGCACCCCCTACCGAATCCTTATGTCAAAGCGAACGCGATCTTCGCCCACTTCAACATTCTCGCCTATCTCGCCAAAACCGCGCCTCACGACCTTGAGCCGATTCCACGCGGGGACGAACTGCCCCTTCCCGATGACCAGCGCATTCGTCGTCGCAGTCTCGACCGCGCCCGTGCGGAGGTCGGCCCGATACCACGCGCCGCAGTCGCAGCCAAATACAATGGCGGCCTCGTCCAGCGACAAATCTCCGTCATTGTCGCCGTCCGCACCGATGGCGACAAGCACCTCGTTTGTCTCGCACGCATCAAACCCCACCGAAAATGTCAGCGTCCGTAGCCGCGTTGCATCAACATTTAGCGCAATGTTGGTGCAGACCTCCGCATCAGGCGTCGCCGCTTCCGGCAGCGACGGCACGACCATCCGCGTCCCCGCAAAAGCGAAGAACGCGAGAAACGCCACCATCAAAATCGCCGCGCCAAACTTCATGTGAATATTTTACCATAATTCGCACAGTCATATATTGCCCGCTTACGGCATTTCAACCGTCACCTTGAAGAAACGATGAAGCGCATTCGTGGGATATTGCCATGCATCTAAATCATCTAGTGCATTGCACCCCCAGATCTTATATGTGCGCTCAATAACATTTGTGTTCAAGTCTGGCGTCCATGTGATGATGGGAACTCCGTTTGCCATACATATTGATGCAGTGAAAGTTGATTGATGATTTGTCGGATCTAGTCCAATAAGATATGCCTCTTCAATGGTATATTGAGGATTTGACGACAGTTCTTTGACT
>JAFYQC010000189.1 GCA_017547265.1 Kiritimatiellia bacterium
ACTCTCCCTCGTCTCTCTTCCCTCTTCCCTCTTCCCGCTTCCCGCTCGCGGAAGCGAGAGCCATGTCAAAGTCTGGAGCGTCTTGCCAAGGCCCATCTCGTCCGCGAGAAGGCCCGAGAGCCCCGCATTTTCGAGAAAACGCATCCAGTATACGCCCTGCTTCTGATAAGGTCTCAAGACATTGTCGAGAGGACCGAGCGCGATCGGCTCGAACTTCGCGCCCGAATCACGATTCCTCGCCGCCGCAGTTTCGCGCCAGCGTCTCGCGGCGGAATCGTCGAGGTCAATGCAGTCGAGGAGATCGAGCGACGCCTTTACGTATGGCGCGTGTACGGAATCGACGCGGAACCACCCAGCCGCCGCGCCGTTCTGCGACGGCGCGCAATCACGAAACACGCCGTGCATCGACTCTATCGCGGAGTTGTCGAGAAGGACTACCGCTCCATCCTTCATGATGTAGCCGTCGCCGCGGTTCAGCGCGGCCTGTATCTCGACAGGTGACACCTCGTAGCCCATCGCGTCAAAAGTATAGGAGACGTCGAACGCACCGTTCGGCGCGTCGCGCACGGTAACGACAGGCACGACGGACGGCATCGCGTCCGTAAGCTCCATCAGCTTGTCGGCGAGATCTATGCGCCAACCCTTGCGCCTGAGAGCAGGAAGCCCTGCGCCAAGGAAGTTGAGAACCTTCTGCGGGTCGGTGATGTAAAGCCGCAAGTCGCTGTCGTTGTACCCAGGGGAGAAGCCCCACTTCTCGACGGCCTTAACCGCCTCGCGCTCCGTCTTCATCGAGCGCACGCGCCGCACAAGCGGATCGTCGGGATCAGGAATGTAGACTGTCCGCGGACTCTGCACCGAACAGACCGGGAACTCGATCTCGCCGTAGTGCGCGTCGATCTCTATCGAAAGAGACGCGCGCGAACCGGCGACGAACGCCGAGAACTTCGGCTTCGTCTCGACTTCAATGAAATCCTCTTCCTCTTGCGGCTCGTCCGGCTCTTCCTCGCGCGCGTCGCGCGGCTTCTCTTCCTCGATGTCGTCCATCTCGCTGACGACAAGCGCATAACCAACGGCGACGACATGCTGGCACACCATGCCGAAGCGCCTGTTCGTGTCGCACGGACAATGAGACTCGATGCGGCCACCGGGCTTCAAGAAGAACGAGACCGGCATCTCCCATCCGCTCGGCTGCTCAATCTTGCCGCGGATCTCAAGTGTCTCGTCGTTGTAAGTGACGTCGTGCACGTCGCCTGACGTCACGATGGGCAGCGCCTTGTTGAAGACGTCCTCGCCACCCCACGAGATAACCTCTTGCTGCGTTATGCCGGACTTTACCATTATTAGGGGTCAGTGCTTAGGGGTCAGTAGTCAGGGGTCAGTACTGAGGGGTCAGTACAGAGGAGCCAGTAGTCAGGAGAATGATGTGTTGAGTTTTTCATGAAAAACAAACGCGGGCTCCGTGGAACCCGCGTCCGATGCATCTTGCGATGCGCCTTGCCTTAGGCGAGGACAGCGTCCTTCGCGGCCTTGCAGAGGCGGAATTTCGCCTTCGTGCGGGCAGGGATCTTGATCGTCTCGCCAGTCGCGGAATTGCGGCCGAGGCGAGCCTTGCTCTTCGCCTTGAGCATCTTGCCGAGACCGGGGAGCATGATGCCCTTCGGGCCCTTGGCGCCAGCGTAGGCGATCTTGAGGAGCTCCTCATAGGCAGCAACGGCCTGCTTCTTGCTGATGCCAGCGGCCTCAGCGATGGCGGCCATGATCTCGGACTTGGTAGCGGGAACTTTCTTAGCCATTTTTTTTGATCCTTTTGGTTTTCACTAGTGATGCACTCGAGATACTATCCCTTGTGCTTTTGCCCATAATATACCAATATTTGTTGTAGAGCGCAAGGGGGAAATTGTGTTTTTTTATTTTTTCTTCCACAACCTGTTGTGGCACCCTTTGCAAAAATCTCAGCAGGCCACCACCGCCTGTTGATGTCAGCGGAGCGCCGCCATACAAGATTTGGCAACGACGCGCGAACATTCCTCCGTCGCCTTGGGGCAGCGAGGATGAAAAGCGCATCCGCTCGGCCAGTCGGTCGGCGGAGGAACAGTTCCAGGAATTCCGACGAGCGGAGAGTCCTTCGGAAGATCAAGTCGCGGCACTGCGGCGAGAAGCCCTTGCGTATATGGATGTATTGGACTTCCAAGAACTTCTGGAACAGTTCCCCTCTCGATGATTTCGCCCGCGTACATCACGTTGACATACTTGGAATACTGCGCGACTAGTCCAAGATTGTGCGTGATGAGAAGGACTGCAGTCTTGTGTTCGTCTGCGACGCGGTTGACGAGATCGAGCACTTCCTTCTGCGTCGTCACGTCGAGCGCAGTCGTCGGCTCGTCGGCGATGAGAAGATCAGGATCCTGTGCAAGCGCCATCGCGATCATCACGCGCTGCTGCTGCCCGCCAGAGAGTTCGCACGGGAACTTGCGGATCGTCGCGCGCGGAAGTCCGACGGATTCGAGAAGCGATGCGACGCGCTCCTCTTCGGCCTCGCCAGCAGGAGTCGTCGCCTTTCTCGACGCGCGAAGGCCCTCGGCGATCTGCTTGCCGACGCGCATCACGGGATTGAGCGACTGCATCGGATTCTGGAAGATGTAGGCGATGTGCGGCGAGCCGGAGATCTTTCCTGTGATCTCCGCGCGATCGACAAGCCCGCCTACGGCAAGCGAGGTAAGCGACTTGCCGCAGCCAGATTCGCCGACGAGCGCAACGCGCCCGTTCTCTGGAACTGTGAACGACACGTCGCGCACGGGAACGGAAAGCTTCCCCTCCATGCGAAACGCCACACGCAGATGTTCGACTTCGAGCAACATGTCACTTGTCCTTCCCTTTGTCCGGTTCTTTGGATCGAGATTCATCTCCGCCCTTTTCGGCCATAAGCAGAAACGCCTGTTCAACCGCCGCGTCGCGACGCCGCGCAAACTCCGTCGCGTCCGGATTGCCGTCCCAGAGTCGGCAGAGGTTGATCGTCGCGGACATCCCGTCGGAAGCGACGCGCATGGTCTTCTCGCATTCTGGGCATTCCACGAATGTCACGGTACGCCCGTTGCGCGTGATAGACAGGATCTGACGCGTGTCGACCGGTGTCGCCGCGTTGCGCCGGACGATCACCACCGCCGAGACGGCGACAAGCAGAACGAGCGCCGAAAAGGCTGCAGCACGGAGAAGAAGCGGCTTGAGACTTCGTCCTGTCATTTGCGAGCCCCCTTCCACATGACGAGCTTTGAGGCAATGAAGTAGAGCGCGACGAGCAGAACCGCCCCGCCTATTACGAGCGGGAGATGCGCGGAGGCCATGTCCTTGCCCTTCTCGCAAAGCTCGAGATACGTGATGTCTGCTGTCGAACGACCGATGCCGTAGCCGATTGCCGCGAGGATCGCCGTCCATATCCCGGCACCGAGCCCGGTGAAGAGCGCGAAGGAAAAAATTGGCATACGCGATATACCTGCGGGAATCGAGATCAGCTGGCGTATGACGGGAACGAGGCGGCACACAAACGTCGTCGCCGCGCCGTACTTGTTGAACACTTCGCAGGCGCGCGCGAGCGGCTCTGGCTTCACGAAGAAGTATTTCCCGTACTTCTCGAGGAACGGCCTGCCAAGCCAGTGCGCAAGATAGTAGTTTGCAAACGCACCCACAAGCGAGCCGACAACACCGACTGCGATTGCAACGGCAAGTGCGACAACCGGCGGAAGCCCGAGTTCGCCACGCGCCGCGAGAAAGCCCGCAGGAACCATCACGACTTCGCTCGGAAACGGAATAAAGCTCGACTCGATCGCCATGAATACGAACACGAACACGAGCCCCCACGTCGGCGCAAGGGCTGCGATTGAATCGAGGTGAGAGGCAATCGTCTCAAGCATTGGCTGGTGCTCCTGGCAACTTGTCGTGAAGCGAGAGCTTCAGCGGAATGTCGAGGCAAAGCGGACGCAGCATCCTGAAGAGCCGCTGCGAACCCACCATTATCTCGCCCGGTATGCGTCCGCGCGCGAGAAAGTGTTTCAAGAGCCGCGGCGCTACGCCCTCCCACATGGCGCGAAGCCCGCCATCTGGAACTGGAGAGACTGCATCGGCGACAAACTGCTCGCCTGTCGCGGCATCGCGCGCGGAGAGGCGGTAGACGCAGCGCGGCCGCGGCTCTTTCGTGGAAATCCCTATGGCAAGCGCGAATTCCACAACGACCTTCTCCTCCGCGGCGAAGGGAAGGTCCTTCGCCTTTGCGAGATCGGCTTTTGCGAAAGTGACGCTCTCGACATGCGGCCGAGGGTCGGGAATCGAAAGCGCCTTGTCAGACCAGCTCCCGCCATCGCCTTCGACGCGCGCGAACATCGCCTTCTCGGAGGCGAACTTGAGGGGAAGCTCCGAATCGGCCTCGACGCGCATCATCACGCCGTAGGACTCCCAAAGGATCTTCGAGCAGAACGCGCGTTCCGCGTCGGTCGCAAGGCGCGGCATGAAGCACGGGTCGTGCCTGAAAAGCCGCACTTCTCCGCCCGAGACGAAGACGAGCTCGAAATGGGGAATCTCCATCGGGGTCGAGTAAAAGCCGAAATTGACGTCGATGCGAGTCCTGACGAAATCATGGAAGCTCTGCCAGCCCTCAATCATCATGAAGCGCACGTTGACTGGATTGCCGTCGCCCTTCATCACGCAGCAGAAATAAGGAAACACAGTTCCCTTCGGGCAGACGGCCCAGTTGTACGGTGCAACCGCCTCCCACACCCCGAGGGCGTCCATTTTCGCGCCGATGTCCTCGATGGTGCGCTCCATGCGTTTCACCCGAGCGACGAGGAGACCTGGAACACCGCCATCAAAATCGCGATGGCAACGAAGCCGACGGCGCCGGCGATCATTACGATTAGAATCGGCTCAAGCGCGTTCGTGAAGGCCGTTATGTTGCGATCCATGTCCTTCTGGTAGCGCTTGCCTATATGCTCGAGCGAAGCCGGCATGTCGCCCGCCTGCTCACCTACGGCAAGCATGTCGGTCATCATGCGCGGGAACACTCCCGACGACGCGAGAGGTCCGGAAATCGAAGTGCCGTCGGTGACGCGCCGGCGAGCCGTCGCAAGCGCGTCTGCAATCACGGCGTTGTTGCACGTCTCCTCGGAGATCTTCAGCGCCTGAAGGACGTTCACGCCGTTTGTGAGAAGTGTCTTGAGAGTGTAGGCGAGCGACGAATACGCGCCTGCCGCGACGATGCCCTTGACGAGTGGCGCCTTGAGCTTCCAGCCGTCGATCTTGCGGCGGCCGGCGGGAGTGTCCTTCCACTTCCTGAACCAGATGAAGAACAAGACGGCGGCGATGGCAAGCGTCCAGCCGTAGTGAATCAGGAACTCGGAAAGCCCGATGAGCATGCGGGTCGGGAGAGGCAAGGCCGCGCCCATCGAGTCGAACACCTTCTTGAACTTGGGGATAATCCACACGAGCGCGCCTATGACTGCGGCGACGCCAAAGCAGAGGACGATAACCGGGTACGACATCGCGCTCTTGATCTTGCCGCGCATGTTGTCGTAGCGCTCGTAATGGTCGGCAAGGCGGCGCAGCACCTCGACAAGCGCACCTGACGCCTCGCCCGCGCGGATCATGTTCGAGTAAAGCGGCTCAAACGTCTTCGGGTGGTGCGCGCATGCGTCGGAAAAAGTCTCGCCGCGAACGATGCGGTCGCAGAGGTCCTGGCAGACGTAGCGCTGACCCGAGTCCTCCTCGCCCTGGTTCGCAAGCGCCTGGAGCGCCTGTCCAAGCGTCATGCCGGCTTCGATCAGATCCGCAAGTTCGGAAGTGAAGAGAAGGACTTCGACGGACTTCATCGCCGTCTTCTGCTTCGACCCGCCGAGCTGAAGATTCCAGATCGACTGCGACGACTTGGAGGACTGGACTGCGCGAGAGGAAGACGCCTTTTCCAGCGCGGTTCCAGCGCCAGCTCCAGACGTCTTTCTCTTCGCGTAGCCCATTGTCAGATATTACTTCACAACCCTGACGCGGATGACAGCGTCGCTGGCCTCAAGGGCCTTAACGACGTCGGCGGGAATCGCGGTGTCGGTGTCGATGAGTGTGTAGGCAAAGTCGCCGCGGCTCTTGTTTGCTATGGAGTCGATGTTGACTTTGGCATTGCCGAGGATCGAGGTAAACGTACCGATCATGTTCGCCTCGTTCTTGTGGCAGATCGCGACACGTCCGGCCCTGCTGGGGATACCGAGCGAGCACGCCGGATAGTTGACGGAGTTGACGATGTTTCCGTTTTCAAGGAAGTCGCGCATCTCCTTGACGGCCATGACCGCGCAGTTGTCCTCGGACTCCTCTGTGGAAGCGCCGAGGTGGGGGATCACGATGCAGCCCTTCTGGCCTGCGGTCGTCGCGTTGGGGAAGTCGGAAACATACTTGCGGACCTTGCCGGACTCAATAGCGGCGAGCATGTCCTTCTCGTTGACGAGCGCATCACGCGCCGCGTTGATGATGATGACGCCGCGCTTCATCATGGCGAGCGCGTCGGCGTTGATCATGCCCTTGGTGGAATCGAGCGCAGGGACGTGGATGGTGATGAAGTCGCAGGCGCGGTAGATCGCCTCGACGTTCTTGCAATGCTTCACGGCGTGGTCGAGCTGCCAAGCGGCGTCGACGGAAAGGTAGGGGTCGTAGCCGAAGACTTCCATGCCGAGCTCGACGGCGGCATTGGCGACCTTCTGGCCGATTGCGCCAAGCCCGATTACGCCAAGCTTCTTGCCCTGGATCTCGGTTCCGGCAAACGCCTTCTTGGCCTTCTCCGCGGCCTTGCCGATCGCGGGATCGGCGGCGTTCTCCTTGACCCACTCAATGCCGCCAACGATGTCGCGGCTCGCGAGGAGCATCGCGGCGATCACGAGTTCCTTGACGCCGTTGGCGTTCGCGCCGGGCGTATTGAACACGACGATGCCCTTCTTGGCGTATTCGGCGTGGGGGATGTTGTTGACGCCCGCGCCTGCGCGCGCGACGGCGAGGAGATTAGGGCCAGGGACGAGCTCGTCCATCTTGGCGCTTCTCACGAAGACGGCATCGGCCTCTTCGAATTTCTCGGTACGGGCGTAGTTTTCGCCCAGGTTGTTGAGCCCGCAATCCGCAATCGGATTGAGGCAGTTGTATTTGTAGTTCATTTTTTGCTTTCTTCCGTAGAGTTTATCATGGAATTTGCCGTCACGCATGACGACATCGGATATTATACCACATTTGCCGTCGTTTTTGCCTCCGAAGCGCGGGTTTACTTTTGTGGTGAGAGCGAGGCCTACGCCCAACCTGCTCGCTGAGCCGCGACAAGCCGATGGTCGCGTCCGCTTTGGGCTGTGTTTCGGCTTAGGGCTCGCTAGCTTTGCCGCGAATACGCGTCAAACCTCCGGCGAAAAAGCCGGTGGCGACATCGCGGTGCGGACGAAACTACTCCGCCTGCTCGGCAAGGGCTTTTTTCGCCTTCTCGCCGAGGACGGGCCCGAACTTCGAGACGATGCCCTGAAGCTTCAGTTTCCTTAGCTTCGGATTGAGAGCGGCGTTCGACGTGATCTTCTCGGTTTCGGAGTCCGCGAGCGCGACCAATTCGCCCCACTTGTCGTCCACTGCGGCGCATGTGCCGCGGAACGGCCCGAGCTTCTTCGCCGCGTCGGCATATCGCTTCGCCTTGACGGCCTTCGCGGCCTGCTCGCAGGCGGCGAAGGCATCGGCATGCAGCGAACGGTCCAGAAACGCAAACGCCTTTTCGATGTCGGCGGCAGGGGGCGTTGCGTGCCCAAGTCCGTCGGTCTCGTTGTAGAAGCAGTTGTGGAAGCCGTCCTTGCCGTAGCCGTAGTAGGCCTTGATGGTCCCGTCGCGGTTGAAGTCCTTTGAACCCGTGAGGAACACGTAATAGTGCTTCTTGGCAACGTCAAAGAGCTTTTTGTCCCGCTTCGGAAGAAAGCCAGGATAGCGGTGCCCGGGCTTCTCGGCAGGAAGATTGTCCCAGAAGTCGCATCCGATGACATAGAATCCGCCGCCGGTAAACACATCCGGATATGTTATCGAGACCATCGACGCGCAGCGTCCGCCACCCGAGTTCCCCGCGATGAAAATCTGCTTGGGGTCGATGTTGTACAGCTTCTTCAGGTTGAAGACGGCGTCGATGGCGGCGCGAAAGCGTATCGGCGGCCAGATTTCGTTTCCCGTGCCGTTTGCGCCCGCATAGATGAATCCGCGCTTCGCAAGCGACTCTCGCAGCTGACCCTGCATCCCGCCTCCATCCGTGGCGCTTATCCACACGAAGAGCGGAGCAGGTTTGCCCTTGTCGTAGGACTCAGGCACCTCGACGGAGTACGTGCGCTCCGAGACGTTGTAGGGCTTGTCCTTGCCTGCGTCGTCCTTGTCGTCGAAGGAGGAGGGAACCCTGCGCTTCATTTCGGCAAAGTCACCGACTGGGTCGCTCTCCTTGAACGAGAGAGTAAGGCGACCCTTCGCATGCGGCTCGTTGGCTGCCGCAATCCCGGCAACAAGGCCGACAAAGACGAGTATGGCGTTTTTCATGGCGCATATTTTCATGCGCAACATTATACCAAATCCGCGGCGCATCCGCCGCATGTCACTGAATATCCGCCGTGACGCCGTTCACTGTCACGAATACGAGAAGCGTCTTGTTTCCCGACTCCTTCTGGGAAAGTCCGCCGCCGACAAACACCATCGTCCGACCTGGCTTGACAGTTGTCCTGACGTCAACACTTCTAACAGGGAAAAACGGCTGCTCCATTGGCAGGTCATACCGTGAAGGCGTCGCCGGAGGGGCCTTCACACCGTAGTCCTTCCAGATCGGATCGGAGACGAACTGCACATTGAGCACAATATCAACAAGGCGACAGTCATCTGCCAGCCTCGGCGTCATCTGGACGATAGAGCCGACCTCTCTCATCGTAAACTTTGTTGGCTCTACTGCAGACAGCACGCAGTTCTGAGAATGCGGACTGTTGGTAAAATCGGGTGATTGACTGTTTGTTGAGACAGGCGACTCGATTTTCAGATCAAAATCCGTTGGATAAATGTATTCAGTCACGGCCTTCGTCATATATTCGTCACCCGAGCGCACAACGGCGTGGGATGAATCAATAAGGTCAACGTCGTCACGATCCAAAAGTTTTTTGCAGAGAGCGGCCGCATCGGAGACATGGCTTGAATCCTCGAATCCGACCGCCTTGAGTGCTTCGCGTCCCGCACCGACCAGCCGCACGTTGCATTCGAGCAGATTTAGAACCTGCCCATTTTTCCACTCATTAAAATACTTGACGATCTTCACAAGATTATCAGGTGTATTGGTGACGCGCAGATAGTCCGTCAACCCGTCGCGGCGTCTCACAACGGAAGATCCCTCCGGCCATGTGAGCTTAAGCCCTTTTTCTGAAAACTGAGCCTTCCATTCTCGTTCCGTCTGTTTATCCCATTCCTTCTGCTCAGCTTCCTCCTCGGCCATACGTTTCGCCCTCTCCTCGTCCGTCTCGTCGTCATGATTTGCCGGGAAGATGCATTCAAATGTCATCAGAGGGAATGAAAGCGTGTCCATCCCTTCCGGCGGATTGTCCTGCCCAGGCAGCATCATCGATGCGCACAGCGCAAACGCCATCAGCATTTTCTTCATTCGTGATTCCTTTCCGTTCCTTAACTGATAGTTCACAGGTATATGCATTATAATGACAACATTATACCAAATCCGCGGCAGGAACCAACAGAACCAACAGGGTCAGACCTGATCTTCTGTAGCCCCCCTGATCTTCTGAGTTCTACATGCAAGAAGACTCGGAAAGCTCGACGGTGAACGGGCCGTCGTTGAGGAGGCGGACTTTCATGTCGGCGCCGAAACGGCCGGTGCCGACGCGCTCGGGGCCGAGCGCCGCGCGAAGGTCGGCGACAAAGCGCTCATAGAGCGGAATCGCAAGATCGGGCCGCGCGGCATTGGAAAAGCCGGGGCGGTTGCCGTGGTCGGTGTCTGCGTAGAGAGTGAACTGGGAAACGACGATGATGGAACCCGCGACGTCCTCGATTGACTTGTTCGTCTTTCCGTTCTCGTCCTCGAAAATCCTCAACTTGACGACGCGCGACGCAAGCTTGTCGGCCATCGCCTCGGTGTCCCCGTGGGTCACGCCGAAAAGGACTAGATAGCCCTTGCCGATCTCGGCTACGACTTCGCCGTCAATAGTGACGCTCGCCTCGGTAACGCGCTGGACAAGTGCCTTCATCGCCTGAAAGCCGACTTGAGCGTCTCGTCACGCTTTGCAATTGCGCGCTCAGTATCTTTCAAGGTGCGGGATATCTCCTCGTTCTCGGGCGCAAGCTCGTGCGCCTTCTTGACGTACTCAAGCGCCTTGTCAAGGCGGTTCGTCTTGCGGAAGATTATCGAAAGGTTGTTGAGGACCGCAGGCTCGTCAGGGCGCTTTATAAGCGTGCGCTCAAGGTAGAACTCGGCATCCTTGTACTTCTCCTCCATGAGATACGCCATACCTGTGCCGAAGTTCGCCTCTGGATCCTCGGGGTCGATCTGCAGGACCGTCGCGCCGTACTTGCGCGCCTCGACGAAGTCGGCGCGGCGGAGCGAAAGTCGCAGTCCCTCGTAGGGCGTCATCTGCATGAACGTGCGCATGCGCTCGTAGTCTATGAGCCGCATCATGTGCTTGACGGCGTCGTTCCACTCGTCGAGTTCGTTCGCGAGCTGCTCGTCGTCTCTCATGCGGGCAAAACGAGAGATGCGCCAAGACACCGACGAAACGGCGCTGCGCAAAGCAGGCGAGACAGCCACATGCGGATTCTCCTTCGCAACCTTGATAATCCTCGCGGCTATGGCGTTCGCGACAGATATGCCGCGCTCGACCTCGGCGTCGGAAAGACCCTTCTCCCGCGCTACAAAGCCAGAGCACTTGGGAAGTGGCTTCCTCGCACGACGCCAGAACTCGAAGCCGAGCTGAACCGCGGCATTGTCCATGCCGTTCGTCATCTCGCCAGCCCAGACGCGCAGAAGGATTGGAACGCCGACCTCGGCGGAGGCACGGTCGGGCGATCCTTCCTCGAAGTAGCGCGTGCGAATGTACTTTTCCCACGGCGAAGGCCCGCTCATCATGCTTAGAGGCTTCACCTGCGAGCCCATCATGGAGGCAATCAGCTCGACACCGGGATCGAGCCGTCCGTCTGTAAACACGAACTTGGCGTCGCCGCACTCACGTACAGTCTCTACGATAGCATCATGGACGATGGACCTCAGCTCCGTCTCGACGGGACGGTACACGCGGAACACAGTTGGCAACACGCATACAATTACGATTAGCTGAACAAGATTGCGCATCACCGGGCCACGCGGTTCGACCGGCTTGAATGTGCCGTCATCCTCATCGAAGAAGAAGATTTCCTGGCAACCAAGCGTGAAGCACGATGCGGCAAGCGCGAGCGTAATAGCCGTCATCAGCATGAATGCACATTCAAGGAAGTCGGAGTTTATCTCGACGGCGCCGGAGGAGAAGGACCATAGACGCGTATATGGAAGTATTCCGCACTGGACAAGTGCAAGGACGCCAGCGAAAAAGACCATCAGCCCAAGCCGGAATCGCAGCGGCTCGGTGTCGCGGCAAAGCATCGGGAAAAGGACGAGCGACACCACCAAAGGAAGGAGCGAGAAAGTTATGGCAAGCAACCAGCCAATCGGAGAAGCCGCAGATGCGAGAAGCCCGTAGTATCTCACGCAATAGTGGAAGGCGACGTCAAAGGCGCTCCAGCCGTTCGCCTCAAGGCCTCCAAACGACAGGAAGGTCGCAATGTTCACACCTACAATCAGTACGAGGCCGAACACGAACGAGAAGAACATCCTCCAGCGCGGCATATAGGCAAGATGCCCAGGATCGGCGTCGACCTGCTGCTTTTCGTTCAGCGCCTCCGCGAGCGCAAGCCGTTGCGCAACATAGTAGATGGCGGGTAGAAGAAATCCTACCACAGTCTCCGCGGCGAGCATGCCGGCAAAGAGCATTGAAAAAAGAATACGCAGGAGCCCGCCGTGCTTCAAAAACCTAAGGAAGAAATGAAGAGACAATATGAGCGCGAGGAAGCGGAATGCGCCAGGGGCGATTGGTGTCGTTATGCGGAACATCACGTCGCCTGCGCAGAAGCACACCGTCGCGATCATCGAGAAGAGCGGGGCAATCCAACTCCAGCGTTCAAGACTCTTGACGCGAGAGAGGCAGGCAAGTATCTGCCGCAACACTAAGTACACAAAGACAGCAGAGATTCCGCCAACGGCAGCACCGATGAGCCGAAGTGTCTGAACGATGTACGCGGGGCCAAAAAGCGAAAGCAACCATGCAGTAAGAAAGCGCCAGACGCCGGCAAAAAAAGTTTGCGGCGGGCGAGCCCCTGAGGCAATCGTCATTTCCTCCCAAAGCGACGGGTCGAGCCCACGAGGCGAGAAGATCAAATAGACAAAGAAAAAGCCAATGCCAGAAAGCAACGCGAGACTCCAGTCACGCTTCCCCAGCCCGTCACCATCAAAGTATTTTTTATCCATAGTGATTTTGTCTTAACTTATTGCGTATTATCCCATATTTATTCAACCGCGTCAATTGCTCCGGAGAAAAAGAAAAGCGCAAGACGCCACCAAGGCATCTTGCACTTTGCTCTTTTTAGCAGCCGTTGCTCAGACCTGCTGACGACGGCGCTTCAGGCCAAGGAGCATTCCGCCCACAAGGAAGAGAAGCCCGCTCGTCGGCTCCGGAACGTTTGCCGCACCACCAAAAGCAGTCGCGCCATTGATTCCAGTGGGAACTGACATTGCTCCAGACGACAAATAACCAGCATTCACAGCTTGCTGCCATGTGACGCTTGCCAATTGCGTATGGCTTGTGACGAGTTCAATATAGTAACTCCATCCGTCGCCAGTATATCCAGTGACATCGGCCTGGAACGGCTGAGAATCAGCTGGATCAACGTAATCCAGCGCATCCAAAATTTGTGAATGCGTAGCGCTGCCAACCAAATACTCTCCAGCGGCCGGAGGTGGATTGCCACTATAGACGGCGTACACGCCAACATCTTCAGTGCTATTGTTATATGCCGCTTCCGTTACCATCCAGTAAAGAACGTCGGCCGAGGCTATCGAAGCGATGGCAATTACCGAAAACATCAAAACTAACTTTTTCATAAGCGCTCCCTATTATAGCATATTTATGTTCGCTTGTGTTGGGTAGCTAGTAAAAATTTTACTGAGCTGTCCACGATACATCGGCCGATCCGCTCTTCCTGACATACCAGAAGCCGACACCGGCTGGAATAGCCGGCAGCACTGCTATGGCATTGTTTTTATGCCAAGAAGGTGTGTTCTCCGATTTCTTCTGTGTCCACATATACTGGTCAGTCACTCCTTTGTCGTTAGGAATCTGAATAATGTCGCCCTTCACAGGCACAACATTAAGCGTAGCTGAGGTTTGGAGCGGATTGGCAAGCAAGTTAGCGCCTGCAGAGACCGTCTGCGAAACGGAGGCCTCATACTTTCCGTATATGTAGATGTCTTGGCTTACGGCAGGGGGCTCAGGAAGGACAATCCAAATTGCGCTCCCCTTAGCCAAAGTTTCTGGGGGCGTATTGTTACCAGTTCCTGCTTTCCAACCTGTTCCGGCACTATTACGCACAAACGCAGCATACTGCCCGTCGACATAAGTATAGAGCTGAGTCCCGGGTGGAAGGTTCTTCGCCTTGACAAGCTGCCCCACAGGAATCGCAGTGCCATCTGCAAGTTTTGTGTATGACACTGCGACAACTGTATTAACATTTGTCGTAGTAATCTTGGTTACACCAACCTCATTACCAGTAGTGCCAGCAACAACTGCGGCGGCAAGTGCCACAATAGCAATCGACAATAGTTTCTTCATTTTAAGTAGTCCTTTCTATATCACTTGTTGGTGACCTTGAAGAACTGAGCTCCGTCCTTCTTGGGAGTCATGAGTTTAATCTCACCGTCAACGGCGCCATTTGCAGCGTCAGCACCTTCAGGAATTGAGAACTCTGTCAC
This sequence comes from Kiritimatiellia bacterium, assembly GCA_017547265.1. The sequence goes on from JAFYQC010000189.1 coordinate 14,069, forward strand.
GTCATCGCCAGAAACGAGCGTATACTTGACAAAAGGAACTGTATCCTTGACCGTTATGACAACATTCGCTCCTACCACTTCTATGCCTGTTACCTTGGGGGTCGGCACATTGGAAAGGTCATAGGCACTTGACGCTACCGCCGTTGAGGACGATGCTGACGTGAACATACCACCAGTCGCAGTGAACGCGTCTCCAATAGCCGCGGAAGTGTTCACGACCTTGGCATTTCCAGTCTCTTTGTCGACACCTGCAAGGGTTGCACCAGTGGCATCAGCCGCAAAATCGCGGGTATCGAGAAGATAGACATGCCATGTGCCATCTTTGTACGCACCTGCTTCTGCCTCATCGATGTTGAGGTAGCATAGCGTGCAACGACCGTCTTTGGCGCTCTGATATGTCCACGTCTGCTGCTTGCCGTCCGATCCCGTCCATACAAGCGCGTAGCACTCACCGTCCAAAACCGTAGCTCCATCAGCATACTTGTCGGGACCAGGAGTCGAGAAGGTGATGAAAAGGTTGTTCATCCCTGCGAACGCCGCCGCAGAGGCGACTGCGAAGAGAGCTGCAATTGTCTTTTTCATTGTCTTGTTCCTTATTTAAGATATTACTGAGCCGCCGAGACGCCAACAGGTTCAATCTTGTAAACACCCGTCCCAGACGTGAAAGGAATCTTGATCGCGTTGGCCGGTTGAGCGTCACCAACCAAAGCTTCACCCTTCTTGACCTGGAACGTAACCGCGACGCCGTCAGCAACCGTGCCATTATAGGCAAGCACAATATTCGCCTCATCTGCATCGCTCCCAGCGGGCGCAACCGGAATGCTGGCAACTGAGTCTGCAACATCAATGTTGAGCGCCTTGCAGACGGCAATAGGCAGACCACTTGCAGCCGTGGCCGACGCCGAAGCGCCAGACTCCGTGACATCGTAAATGTTGGCCGTCGTACCGCCATTGTCAATCGCCTCGGCAAGAGAGCCATACTTGTCCGTGCCGACTGCGCAAACGGCGACTTCGTACTTGGCCTCGATCGAGGTCAACGAACCCGAGCCATACGCCGCAACGGAGTTAAGATTAGTGTAATTCGTCTTGTCGATACCAAACATAGTTGCACTGCCAACAGCCGCCGCAAGAATCGTATCACCGACTTTGAACTGGACTTCACCATCGCGATAGTTAAGCAGGATGGTGAAAGTCGTCTCTGCTTCTGCGTTCGCAGGACCAGTAGACATCTTCACCCAGCCAGGATTCGCACCGCCAGACACATAGCCATAGTAGTTGGTGATGTCATTGTCGACGCCAACCGCAAAACCAGCAGCCGCTCCTGACGGCGACTCAAGCGAAGAAGCGTCGGACGGGGTAAGAACCGCCGTCGCCGTAAGCGCCACAAGCCCGTCGTTGAGGTTCGAGTCTGCCGTAGACGAAGCAGGAGCAACAGTCAGCGCTGTACTCGCATCATTATCGAGCACAATGTTAGACCCGGAAACCGTGACTCCGGCCGGCAACGTGCCAGGCCAAGTCGCTGCGACGCGATAAGAGCTGTCGGAAGCCAGCGCGTCATTCGCCGCGTAACCCCTGAACCAGTTGTTCGTGGTGTTCCCGAAAGCGGAAAGAGAGACGCACGCACCCGCGCACGCAATCATCCCCATTAATTTCTTTGCTTTCATCTAATCCTCCTTAAAAGGGTTTACGCCGCGTATTATACCCCATATGGGGGAAGCCGTCAAGGGGGTATCTGAAAAAAATTTAATTTTTTTTCGCAAAGCCCTGACGCGCCAAAGAAGCCCATTATGGCGCGGTTTTACCGAAGATATTGCCGTAGCGGCTGAGGTTCAGCGCTTCTACAAACGACGATATCTTTGTTACTGTGGAGCATGGATCGATGGATGCGTCCATGCAATCGCCCTCGAGCGCGAGGAGCGGGCAGCCGACCGAGTCGAGCGTCTCGCGAAGGAGTTTCGAGAACGCGCGGTCTGCGAGCGAGCAGCGCCCGAAGCCGTGAGTATAGAGAACGACACCGTTGAACTTGCCCTCTGGAATCGCCTTCTTCACATATTCAACGCGCTGCGCAGGATCAAGGAATCCCGACTGGAGAAGCTTCCTCGCGAGCGAGCGATAGGGATCCTTCGGGTCAAGCGGCTCCCAACCAACGAAATTCGTCTCTTCGAAAACTATCGGCGCGTTGCACGTCGTCTCGAGGAACGTGAGGTGCTTCGTGTCGTAGAACGGCGGCAGGTGAAGCCAGAGAAGACGATGCGTATCATCGATGGAGTAGCGCTTCTCGGCCCACAGCTTCTTCTGGATGAGCTCGTCGCGATACGCGGTCTGTATATCTACAAGATCTTGTGTGCCCCAGAGCTGCGAGAACACTATGGCGTTGTAGATCGCTTCACTGCCGCGGACGAGAGGCGGCGACGTAAACCTGAGGTGCGCGCACTGACGCGCGAGTTCGGCGGCCTCGTTGGAGAGAACGCACGCCTCTTCGAGACGGCCCTGGTCGAGCTTGCGGCCAAACGCCTTCTCCATAAGCGAGACGGACTCGGCGAGGCCGTCTGCAATCGTCTCGATCGCGGCGCGGCTCTGACCGTTGATCGGCGTCTGAAGAGAGTAGAGGCGGTCTGGAATCTTGTATTCGCGCGCGAGATCGGCAAACACGCGCTCCGCCTGCTGGCAGGGCTGCATCGTCGAGACGATGTAGTCGGGCTTCTCGAGCTCCATGCCCTCGAGCATGCGGAGGAACGAGCAAGTCTGGCCGTCAAAGCCCTTCTGCGCGGCCTTGCCAAGCGCTTCCTTGACCTTGTCGGCTTTGCGCCCGAAGAGCGCGGCGTACGTCTCGAGCGTGCGGACGCGGCAATCCATCGCGTTGAGGATCTCGGTCGGGAAGAAGAGGTTGCGCCAAACGAGCGGCTTCGACTTGTCAGACGAGAAGAAGTCGCGCTTCGTCGACTTGATCCTGAGCAAGACAGACTTGCCACGCGTCGGCTCGTACTCGACCTTGGCGAGATCGAGCTTTCCGGAATCCCTGAGGTCGTGGAGCTGGCGCGCGATTACCGCCGCGCCAAGAGCGCCCATCACCTCGTGATACTGCGGAATGACGATTTCGCTGCCGGTGAGCTTCTTGAGGAAGAACGCGACGGCGCTGTTGAACGCGACACCGCCCTGGAAGAGAATCTTGCGGCCGGGAGCGTTGAGAAGCAGCTGGCCGACAGAGTTGAGGATCGTGCGCGCCTGGGCCTTGCATGCGCCCGCGAGCAAGTCGCCGATCGGAACGCGGTTCTTGAACTTGTTGATCGACGTCGCGGAAAGAACGGCGCAAACCGAGCTGAACTCGGTGTCGGACTCGTAGTTGACCTTGTCTGCGACATCCTCGATCTTGACGCCAAGCTTTGCCGCGACGGAGTCAAGGAAGCTGCCAGTGCCGGCGGCGCAAACGCCCGACATCATGCTCGTCCAGAGCTTCATCGTCGGGTTATACACCATGCACTTGGAGTCCTGGCCGCCGCAGTCGATAATAGCGTCAACGTCGGGATGGAGGAACTTCGCGCCAGCCACGTGCGCCGTAACTTCGCTGACCTGGAAATCAAACGGGATGAACTTGCGCGTGTCCTCGACAATCTGGCTACCTGTCACGACTATTGCCGAGACGTCCTTGAAAGAAGTAATGCCTGCAACTTTGAGGAACTCAAGCGCGAGGCGCTTAGACGCGCCGCCTCCGCAAGCGCCACACCCCGAGCAATGCCCAGTGCATGCGACCTTGCCCGAGTCGATGGGCTGGGTGCGCTTGTAGACCGTGCGCTCCACCTTGCCGTCTTCGCCGAGGAGGACGGCCTTGAAAGTCGTCGAGCCGATGTCGATGCCGAGGTAGCGTTTTCTCGTTTCTGCCATTGTTCTATCACCTAAATTGCCCGAGCCGCCTGCTTCGTTCTGTTTCTGACGCCTCCAGATGCAATTCAAGGTATTATACCATATTCTGACCGTCCGTGCGGACGCGAGTTGCACAGTTTGCCGATCAGCATTCCCCCTCAATCCGGTAGGTTCGCTTCGGGATAGGCCACAAGCTCATTGATGGCATTCGCGACATAGTTTGTCTGATATTCATTGTGAATACACCTCCGCGCACCCACCGATGCAATCGTTATGGGTTGTTCAACGCGTTCTCGATAGCATTTGTCACACCAATAAAATAGGCGTTCTGCTCCGTCCAGGAGTTGGTACACGACAAAACATATAGCGCGGCAGCAAGACGATTCGTGCTGAACTCATAGCCCGGCAGGGAGGCGACCAATATCTCGTCTACTGGAACCGCCCGCGAGCAGTCTGAAAGTCGGTTTGTGTAGAGTCCAGCGACTCCACGTTGCCGGACATTGCTCCCAGGCGGCAAGGAATGGAGGCGTGACGCATATTCTCCGACGATATCACCACGCTCCTCAAACGTCATCTGCACGGCATTCGTCTCTACGTCAAGGCAAAAATCCGTCATCGAGTCATCAAGTGGTCCGTATTGTTCGTAAAGCTCGCCGGCATAGCCGCGATACGGAGCACTCGCATTCAGCGCTATCCCTTTCAATGACTGCCATACATTCGTGTATTTCAAATCCTCGCATTGTTCTATCGCGACCCGCACATAATTTGTCTGATCGTTCGAGAAATTCGCGCAGCAGTTTGTCACAAGATAGCCAAGATACCAGTCGAAAGACGCCTTCTTGGCAACACGCGTGACACCATTCGTCTCGTCTTCTCCGAGAAAACCCTCCCATGTCCATGTCGGAATGACCAACTGTGTCGTATATTCTACGCCATTCTCGTCCACAGATTCAAAGTAATCCACACCCGCCCCCCACGCCCTGAAAAGCAACGCCTCAGCAACGCGGTTTGTGACCTCTTCCGACCCCGGCAACGATGGCCGTTCATACGGTTCGTCCACAGGCTCGGGGTCATCCGGTGGACGCGTGGGCACGACAGTAGGCGGCTCTTCGCGCGGAGCGTCAAGGTCGAGATCGACCACATTGAGAACATCCGCGCAAGCTGATGTTGTTGCAACTATTACGATTGCGGGAAATATCAAGTGTGATTTCATTGGCTGTACACCTCGTTGTTGTTTTGCTTTATAGCTGAAGCACCCACAGGGACATGGTATGCTGAACTAACAGATATCGCCTTGTTTGAAATGCTCAAAACGGCTCCATCTGGAATGTCGACCGAGGTCTTACCATCCCTTCCATACATGAGGAAAGACTGTTGCACCAAGGCATACTTGTCCGACTTTGCGTAGAAACCTCTTCCAAGCGCGTTTCCCCAATCGCGCATTCGCGATGCAAAGCAAGCCCCTGAAATGTCGATTTTCGAAAACTCCTTCGTCGTGTTAGAATCGGCTTCAGAATAGTCATAGCAATCGAACAGTCCAAGCGCATGTCCTATTTCATGAGCGACTACATGCAAGGTCGCCCGCTGCGATATGGCTATGCCCCGCCTCGACATAAAAGCCGCCGCCTTGTTATTTGTAATCACACCAACAAAATACAATTCGACGCAGTCTTGGTTTGTATAGGAGTTCATCAGCGAAGCGGCCTGAGCGGATATCTGGTTCCGATTCGTCGCGCCAGTCATCGGGTCAACGTCGTATTCGGCAAGAACCCAGTCGTTGGTCGTTCCCACGTTTCTTGTTATCGAAAGAAGGTTGAAGCGTATTCCAACCTGCTCGTAGATTCTGTTTGCATATTCGACCATGCCGACAACTCTCGAGTTCTGTATCTTATCCTTGGCATTCGGCGCCTTGACCACGAACGCACGGACGGGTATCGTTCTCTGCTGCACAATCGGCATCTCGAACCTCGGCTGGTGGGGATCGGAGTTGAACCTGGCCTCGACTACCACCGTCCCGCTCGACGCAATGGGCTCGACCTTCACCTTGTAGCCTCGCCGCTCGATTATCCGCCCCGTCTGCGGCGTTATCGCCCACTGGACGTCGTTCGGGGAGAAGTTTCCGTTGACGGACACCGAAAGCCATGCGTTCGTCCCATACACGAGCCGCGACGGATTGACATACCTTCCGTCCGGCCCCTCTTCGTCCGTCACGAGCCTGCACAGCGGCTCTATCACGTTGTAGGACACATTCGTGGACAACGTGCCTCCGTCGGACAACCGACAGTTCGCGGAAAAGCAACCTCCGCCGATATGCCGCGAGATTACGTAGAACCGATTTGACGCGCACTTGGTCAGCCCGTGGGCGCCAAAAGTCATGGTGAAGTTCTTGAGGGACCCCGTCAAAGCCGCATTCGTGTAAATCAGATGGTCGTCGTCGCCTGTATGGATGACGGTTACGACACCGCTCGTAGGCACGTCTGAAGTAACTACGACATCAAGCGGATAAACCCTGTCTGCTCTGTAGTCGTCGTTGAGAAAAGTTACCGAGGGATAACTGACGGAAAGTCCGACCGACGGAAAATTGTTCGTCCCATACGACACGCCCAACAGACTGGATGTCAAAGTCCGGTTCCTGATTGTCGCAGTCACGGAAAGCCCACCCGTCGCATAGTTTGGCATCGATCTGGGAGTCACCACAGTCGTGGCCTGATGCGGCGTCGCAATGTCCCAGACCTCGTCATCGGACGTCCACTCATACGTGACCGACTCGGGGCTGGCGCAATCGGACAGGACAGCAGTGAATGTCGTTGGAAAATCTTCTGGCCAGAGATGTACAACGTCAGGGGAACCTTGCAGGACAGGCATCATCAGAACGACACCGTCGAAGAGCGCCGACGGCTCCTGAAGGATGCTCCACCCGCCGTCCATGGTCCATGTCCCGGGCGCGGCAGACCCGCCGTTGGACCGAAGCGTTCTCAACGGCTCTGACGGAAGGTCGTCGGCTATACTGTACTCAATGCCTGGAACGGGGAATCCAGTTCCAAACGAATATTCGATTCCCTTCTCCAAAAGGAAAACATACTCGCCAGAGTTTGTGACCGCAACCGAATAGTCTCCAACGACGAGCTGAATTGTCTCAGGCGGGTCGTCGGGAATTGTCGCCGTAAACTTGTAGAGGCCATTCGTCAGACCTTCGCCAACTTGATCATTCACCCATTGAGGATAGCCAACGGCAAGAATCTCGGTTGCGTTCGTGAAGTTCGCAGCAACCCATTCGTCATCTTGCCCAAAGCCGTTGTGGGGGAAAGGCAATGGACGCGGCAAAAGTGCCGCGATGCCGTTTGTCGTGACCGAGACATCACCGTTGCGGAAAAGTTCAAGCACGGCAGAGACGAGATTGTTCGTGTCACGGTTGATGGCGGCATCCGTCCAGACAAAGCGATAGGAGTTTGACGGAGTGAACTCGTAGACGAATGTCGCGAGCCCGGGCACGATCTCGAACGGCGCTTCTGTCGAGGCGATAGTGTTTGTGTCAAATGGCGTTGCCCAGACTTGGCCGTAGGAAACGACCTCCACGCCGGCAAGGTGGTTCGTGCCCCAAGGGAACACCCAGCCGTCCTCGAAGTCCAGCCAGAACGAGTCCTTCCACGCGCCGCGCACATTCCAGTTCGCGGCCTTTTTCGCGGCAAAGCTGTTTTGGACAGGATTAACAAGATTAACAGGATTGAGAGAAGAGGGTGTGTGGGGCAACGACCCCGCCAATCCTGTCGCCCCAGACAATCCTGTAAATCCTGTCAAGAAAACTCCCCCCTGCTGCATTTGCGGAAGTGGAGAATTCATGTTAGGCGGCACATTGTTAGTCTTGTCGCCGCCGACGAGAACGCCGATCAGAAGAAAAGAGCAGACAGCGACGCGGCCAAACGCAGTAAGAGAACGCCAGATTGAAAGCAGCCGCGCGAAGGTGTCGCGTGCCATGCGCAAACGAAGTGCGAGCAAGACGAGCGAAGCCGCAAGCCCGCACAAGGCAAGACGCATCAACACAATCTGGAAGAGCGCCGCCATGTTACCTGATCCTCAATGTTAATGCGTTAATAGAAATCTTGCTCTCGACACGAATGGTCTCCGCACCGCGAGAGACAACGCGGGCAAGATTCCAGTCGGGGTTGAAGCATGTGGGCGACACGACAGGCGGAAACACCGAAGACGCCAGCGACTTCGCCGCGCGGTCTCGGTTAAGATAGAGCGTCATGTCGAGGCGTTGGGCAGTTCCCTCGACACGGCATGCCGCGTTTGCGCGTCTGTCGCGCCAGAACCACTCGCCGCAATCCCAACCAATCGACAACTCCCCTTCTTCAATTCCAAGTGCGCCGTCCTCGTTTGCGTCACGGCCAAATACGACCTCAACGCTGTTACTTGCCGCAGCATCGCGCTCAATCGTAAACGTCCATTTGTTGTCCGTCGCAACGCCCGCGTCAAAGAGAACATTCGTCTCAACCTCGGCAAGCGGCCTCACCGCTTCCGGCAGCGATGGCACTACCACCCGCGCCCCGGCGAAAGCAACAGGGTATGCCATTATCAAGAGCAACAATGATGCAACCAACTTCATCTGCGGATATTTTACCATATTTTTATTTCCCGCCCTTCTTGAGATTGCATGTGCGGCAGAGCATCTGAAGGTTCTCGATCTTAGTGCGCCCGCCCTTCCACCACGGCGTGATATGGTCGCCATCCATGTCCTCGTAGGCGAATCGCTCGCCGCAAATCGCGCATTTGTGGCCCTGACGCTCGTATATAGTCCGCTTGTCTGCATCGTCGAACTTGCGAAGGTTCAGGAGACTAAAGTCGCGCTCGCCGCCAAGAACGAATTCATACACGCCGCTCTTACGGCCGACTTCAGCATCGGCCATCAGCGACCTTACCCGCTCCTCGACCTCCTCCGGGTCATAGCGCTTCCCGCCGTACTTGGCGAAGAGAGGCCCCCACTCCAGCCCTTTCATTTCCTTTCGGTATTTCGGGAATAAAGTCTCGATCCAGTCAACAATACCCTTGAAGTACAGCCACTCCTCCATCGCCGACGTCTCATGCTGGCGAAGCGCCATGTAGTCCTTAACCGCCCCGCTACTTTTCCACTTCAACACCGTCGCGAGATAGTCCTGGCGGATCGGCTCGCCGCGCAGGTAGCAGCTGCCGAGCCCGTATGCGGGTCCGGACGGACGGGAGAAGTAACGCTTGAGGTCGGCAGTCCACGGCCCCGCATATACCGCGTTTAAAAGCTCCTGTTCCGTCAACTCCTCGCCAGCGATGTTGATTGTCTTGAACCACTCCAACTTCTCCGCGTCCGACCCCTCGCAGAAATAGACCATCAGCGGATAGTCGAGGATCGCGTCCTGCTCCCCTTTCGTGAGGTTGCCGAAATAGCGGAACATATAGGCGAACTTCCCCGCGACATACTCGCACACCGAAAGCGTCCGCTGCTGTCCGTCGATGACCTCGTAAGTCCCGTCGCCGCGCACGGCCCAGTACATGACGTTAAGCGGATATCCCTTTGTCACAGTGTCGATCACGGCAACCTGCTGGTCGGGCTTGTAGATGAACTCCCGCTGGTACTTTGGCCGGACATCCAGCTTGCCGCCGTATGCGACAACGCCCTCGTCCTCGCTGTTGACGTATCCCGCGACAAGCTCGCGGACGGCTATCTTGTGAAGTTCTATATTCATGACACGATCAACCCTCCTCCTTCGTCGGCGCGGCAAATGCGCCGCGTCGAAATTATGAGATTATGGTGCGGACGAAATCTCATTTCGCCCTCCTTCGGATAATGATGCGGGAATACGGACACTTGTCCTTGCCATCGATCCTGTAGGCAACATCCGTTCTGCCACGATAGTTTTTCTTTACGCCTATCTGCTTCGCAAGGTCACCAGAACCCAAACCGACGATCTCAAATTGGTCAGGATTGTATTTCTCCAAAAAGGTATCTGGCACGCCCATTAGTCCGTGCCAATCTTCCGGAATGTCAGCCGACTTGCCAACATCAATTGCATCAAAGTTTGTGTATTTTGGGTAATCGTCTGGCCTGTATTTGCGTATAAACACATACTCTTCATGACGCTTTTCATGATCCAAGTTTGTAAACCAGGTGCAATTCCTGAACTTGACAAGCCCTTTATCTGGGTCATAAACTCCATTTGCAAATTCGCGTATATTCTCTTTAGGAATTGAGAAGAAAGCATTCCCAGCAGTGAATCCATACCCAAGCCATATCTTATTCGCCTTGATCAACTCAAATGTATCTTTGTAATGGATGGCATTCTGAGGTCCAATCACAAGAAACTTCTTGTCATATCTGACTAACTGCCTGATATACTCTATGAAAAGCGAGAACGGTGGATTGGTGACAACAATATCAGCTTGCTTCAACAACTCAATGCACTCGTCACTTCTAAAATCACCATCGCCATTGAAATACCTGATTCCAATTTCTTCTGGATCAGGCACACGATTGCCGTTCTTATCACCAAGATATTCAAGCCAAATAGCTCGCTCGGAATTGTTCTGGCTGAACAGATCGCGTTCTTGATTCTTATAACATGTTGCGATAAGCCGTTTTAGCCCCAAGTCCTCAAACTTGTAGGAAAAATAATGGAAGAAATTGCTAACACGAGGGTCATCGCAATTACAGAGGACCGTCTTGCCTTTAAAATGATGCTCATAATGCCGCAACTCTCGCTCAATGTCGCAGAGTTGCGTATAGAACTCGTCTTTCTTTGCTTTCTTCGCGTCACCAAGCTGTTTGTTTCCTGCTTTTGGCATTATAAGGGCCTCTCTTCAATGTGTTCAGTCGAGGCCCTGAGAAGCCCATGAATGCACACGAAGAGAGGCCACGCTTGCGCGTAAACCTCACAACGAGTCGCATCCATTGAAATTTCTCAGGTTTCGACTGAACGACCGTTGCAGTTCCCTGCAATTGACAGACGCCCGGTGGGAGCGGGGAGAAGTGGTGGAGTGGAGAAGTGAGGGAGTGGAGGAGTTAACTCACCCACTCACAACTCTCAACTCATCAACTTGCCCTTTTCCGTTTTCCGGACTATAACCCCGCGTCGCGCACACCGCCTCGCGGGATGTGAGTATTATAGCGAAAACGCCACGCCCAAATCAAGCGCGGCAATTTGCGCGGACACGGCGGGGGTGTTTCGGCGGCATGCGAAGCGACGGCGTAAAAGACGGA
>JAFYQC010000190.1 GCA_017547265.1 Kiritimatiellia bacterium
GCGCCTTGAACGGGTTCTTGCCCGCGACGGCGCCTGCGATGGCGTACTGCACCACCAGCACCATTGACGTCACGCCGAAGGCGACGCCCATTATCGCGACACAGCTTCCGCCGACTACGGCGAGCTTGCCGCTGGCCGTCAAGTCCGCAATGACGGAAAGTATGTAGAACGGCAAGAGCGGCAGGAACGCCTTGCTGATCGTCAGCGTCACCGTCTCGCGCATCTCCGAGAACGTGCGCTTCAGCGTCGGCGCGTCGAGCTTGACCATCGCAAGACCGAAGATGAATGCCGTCACGAGGGCCGAGGTGATGCCCATCACAGGCGGTATCTCGAGTATGAAGTAAGCCGGGAACGTCTGCACCTGCGAGGCCGAGTTGAGCGTACCGTGGAGGACGCGAGGGAAGATCGTGTCGGACACGCCGAACGCGAAGGCGCCGGCGAACAGCGTCGAGGCGTATGCGATGCCCATCGTAACCAGCAGCATTCTTCCCGCGCCGACCCCGGTCTCCGCGATTGCGGGGGCCACCAGTCCCAGCACTATGAAGGGCACGAAGAACCTGATGAACTGCCCGAACGTGCCGCTGAAGCAGTTAAGCGCCCGTATCACGCAACCAGGCGCAACGGCGCCGATTACCGCGCCAATTGCGATGGCAAGGAACAACCTCGGGAGAATACCTATCTTGATTCCGTTCTTGAACATGGCGCATATTATATCATAAGAAGAGCCGCCCCGTGCGGCAACCCTCCGCAAACGAGGCCGCCGGCGGTGTGGCGCGAAAAAAATAAAAAATGAAATCCGAGGCGCGGGGCCCCGGACTCATTCAAGGTTGTTCAGAAAGAACTTTTATGAAATCTTTGGACTTCCGATCGGATCACTGCGGCCGTTTGTTTCCGCTCCCCGTTCCTCCATCCAGTTGAGTGTATGCGGCGGTGACAATCCGATGACAGAAATTTTTTAAATTTTTTTGCCGCCCGCCGCTCTCGCGAGGACAAGGTTAGATATCTCTATAAAAATCTAATAACTTTTGAAGTATGATCATTTAACAAAATTGAATGGCACAAAGTTGAATAGGTGCAATGCCCTGTCCGCTGTAGCGACAAATCCATCTCGGCAAGATTATGATACAATATGCGCCCATGAATGCTTGCGGGGACTGGCGGCTTGACCGCGAGATCGGACGCGGTGCGTATGGCGTTGTCTACATTGCGACAAACGGCAAGGGCGAGCGCGCGGCAGTAAAGGTCTGCCGCCGCGAGGAAGGCGGCGAAGAACGCTACGCACGCGAACTGCGCGGCGCGAAGCTCTACAGCGCGATTCCGCCGCAGGAGGGACTTGTCCGCATTAAGGAACTCGCGGAGGAGCCGTGGGGCTTCTACGCGGTCATGGATCTCGCTGACGACGAGTTCGGACGATGGGCTTCCGGGGTCACGACCTATCGTCCGAAGACCCTCGCCAGCGTCATTGAAGGCGAAAAAGCTCTGCCGCTTGGCGAGTGCGTGAAGCTCGGCATCTCGCTCGCCAAGGGACTTGCCGCGCTTCAGCGCCACCACCTGCTGCATCGCGACATAAAACCAGGAAACGTAGTCTACGTCGGGAGCCGACCCGTTCTCACCGATCCTGGGCTCATCGTCGAGGAAGACAAGGCGGCGTCGCTCGTCGGGACGCCGGGTTATGTTCCGCCCGAGAACTGCACCGCCGCCGTCGGCGACATCTATAGCCTCGGCTTGACTCTCAAGGCCGCAAGCTTCGGCCGACGCGTAGAGGACTTGGACAAGGGACCGTCTCTGGAGGCCGACACAGGCGCGAGATACTTCCCAGCGTGGTGGCGCATACTCAACAAGGCGACCGACGAAGACCATGACCGCCGCTACCAGTCCGCCAGGGCGCTGCTCAGGGACCTCGACGTGCTTCGCTCCAGAATGGCACTCGAGTCAGCAAATCGCTCATGTCTTGCAAAATTCATAATAAGTTTGGCGTTCTTTTTTGTCGTTGTCCTGATTACTTCTAGAATTAGACCCCATTTAAGCATCATTTTTGACTATATTATCAAATGTTGGGCTGCTTTGTTGCCAACATGATTTTCTCATGGGATCACGTCCTAATTATTATGATACAATATGCGCAAATGAATGTTTGCGGGGACTGGCGGCTTGACCGCGAGATCGGACGCGGTGCGTATGGCGTTGTCTACATTGCGACAAACGGCAAGGGCGAACGCGCGGCAGTAAAGGTCTGCCGCCGCGAGGAAGGCGGCGAAGAACGCTACGCACGCGAACTGCGCGGCGCAAAGCTCTACAGCGCGATTCCGCCGCAGGAGGGACTTGTCCGTATGAGGGAACTCGCAGAGGAGCCGTGGGGCTTCTACGCGGTCATGGATCTCGCGGATAACGAATTCGTAAAGGATGAGCCTTATCGTCCGAAAACCCTCGCAAGCGTCATCTCAGGCGAAAAGGCCCTGCCGCTCGGCGAGTGCATCAAGCTCGGCACCGCACTCGCCAAGGGACTTGCCGCGCTCCAGCGCCACCACCTGCTGCATCGCGACATCAAGCCCGGGAACGTGATCTACGTCGGTGGGCGGCCCGTTCTCACCGACCCTGGGCTAGTCGTCGAGGAAGACAAGGCGGCGTCGCTCGTGGGGACACCGGGCTACGTTCCGCCGGAGAAGAACTTTACCAACGCAGCCAGTGACATCTACAGCCTCGGCCTTACGCTCAAGGCCGCGAGCTTCGGACGACACGTAGAGGACTTGGACAAGGGGCCGGTTCCGGAAGCTGACACTCGCGCGAGGTCCTTCCCGGAGTGGCACCGCATACTCAACAAGGCGACCGACGAAGACCATGACCGCCGCTACCAGTCCGCCAAGGCTTTGTTAAGCGACCTGAAATCGCTCCAACTGAAAATTACGATTGCGGCAAAAGCTGGCTCCTGGACTAAAAAAGCATTATTGGCCGCAACCGCAATTGCAGTTGTCCTAATAGGAATGTCCATTTATAATGCCTGGCTGATTGCCTTTTGGAGAGATGCGGAAACGTCTTTTGGCGCTGGGGGTGCCAGCTTTGATCTTGAACAAAGCCTAAGATTTACTAAAGTCACAACAAGCAATTCAGACACAGTTGCAAAGGCGACCGCTGCGCTGGAAGAACTTTCACAAATAGAGAAGGAATCAATGTCGCTTTCAAGGAGATTTCAAGAATTGGAAAAGGTTGCGGAAGAAAAACATGCCAGAGGACAAAGCATTCTGAAGGAGATCATTAAAGTAAGGAACATTGTTAAAGAGGAGAAAAAACTTCAACAGCGCGTCTTAGAAGTTGGACGCTCCGTATATGGGGACAAATGGAAGCCCTTTTGGCCCTTTGGGTTCTGACAATAAACCATAAAGTAAAATTCAGCACATGTTCAAGAAATGACATACAGGCACTTCAACAACGAAACGACGCGCTCAAGCGTCATTAGGGCGGTAGCGGACACGGAAAACGATGCGGCATGGAGCAGGCTTTTCGACCTCTACGCAGGGTTTATCTATTCGATCGCCCGGCGCAAGGGCTTGAGCGACGCGGACGCAGACGACATCGTGCAAGTCGTCTTCGCCGACCTCGCCCGGAACCTGCCGACGTTCCAGTACGACCGCGAGAAAGGACGCTTCAGGTCGTACCTGACGGGGCTCGTCAACTGGCGGGTCATGGACAAGCTCAAGCTGGCAAAGCGCGACGCGGACATGAAGAAGGACTTTTGGGAAGCGGCGCGCGCCGCGGCCGGAGGCGAAGACGACTTTGCGGATCGCGAATGGCAGTCCGCCGCGATGGAGGAGGCGTTGCGCCGGATTAAGCCCGGAGTCCGCCCCGAGCACTACGCGGCGTTCGTGGCGAGCGCA
>JAFYQC010000191.1 GCA_017547265.1 Kiritimatiellia bacterium
GCGTCGCGCCCTTCGGACCCATCACGTAGATGTAGGGACGCTGCCCTTCGGTCTCGGGTCCGCCGACGAGGGAGACTCCCTCGTAGAACGGAGTCTGCGTCGAGTAGAAGTAGGAAAGGCTGGCCTCGGTGTTGTCGGCCGGCTTGAGGGCCTTCTTGAGCGCATCGGGGTTCTTGAGCAGCCCGTGGCAGGAGACGACGATCAGCACGTTGCGCGGCAGCTCCCGCGTCTCGAAATCGCTGCCTTCGAGCCCGACGTGACCGGTCTGCGACAGGAACCTGCTGGCGAGGAGCATCTGGTGCTTCAGCGCGGGGCAGTCCTCGACGTCGATCACGATCGTCACGCGATGGCGCAGGTCGGACGGCGTGATCTCGCGCCCCTGTATGTAGTTCTTCTGCACAAGCCCCTGCCACTGCGGGAAGCCTGCGGCCACAGGCTCCATCTTCGCGGCGGGAGCGGCGGCGAGTTCAATCGCCGCGCATGCGGCGCACAGGAATGCGAGCTTCT
Source organism: Kiritimatiellia bacterium (assembly GCA_017547265.1). The sequence continues at coordinate 508 of JAFYQC010000191.1, forward strand.
TCATTTCGGATCCTCCTTTATTTCCAGTACTCCTCGATCTCCTCCAGCGTCTTGCCCTTGGTCTCGGGCAGGAGAAACGCTGCCGCAAGGAAGTAGAGGAATGCAAAGCCAGCGAGACAGTAGAATACGGCGGCATATCCGCATGCCTTCTGCCACGGCAAGAAAGCGTCCGCTATCGCGAACGCAACCATCTGGTTCACGAAGAGCGCAATCGCCATGCCGTTTGCCCGAATACGGCTCGGCATCAGCTCCGAAAGCGCAAGCCACACGACAACGCCTGGCCCGATGGAGAATGATGCGACGAACAACGCGATGCCACCGACCGTCATCCATCCTGCGAAGTTTCCGCCTGACGCAATCCCCTTTTCGAGCAACAGGAACATGGAGGCCACGCCGGCAAGCGCAATCACCATGCCGACCGTCCCTATTTTGAGGAGCGTCTTGCGCCCGCTGCGGTCCACGAGGCTGAGCGCGACCGCCGTGACCGGAATCGGCACGAGCCAAACAACGAAGTTGGCAGCGTTGGCCGTGGCTTGAGAGAGACCGGCCTTCATAAACATCGGAATTGAGAAATACTGGATGGCGTTGAAACCGATCGCCTGGTTGCAGATGAGAATGGCAAGCGAGATGCAGAACGGCAGCACATACTTCTTCTGGAAGAGCGTGTCGCCCTTCGCCGCAGCCGCAAGCGCAGCCTTCTCGGCGGCTTCTGCCGCATCACTCGCCATCATCTCGTCGAGAATCTCCCTGGCCTTCGCCTCGCCGTTGTTCGCGGCAAGGGCCGCAAGGGCCTCTTCCTTGCGTCCGCGGCGGTAAAGCCAGCGCGGCGACTCCCTGAGGCCGAGCGCCCCAAGGAAGAAGAGTATCGCAGGCGCCGCACTCGACCAGAAAATCGTCTTCCATGCGAGGGACTTCTGCGCGGCAGTGACTGACGCATCGTCCGCAGCGCCTATCGTGTGGACCACGACCAGCCCCACGACAGAGCAAAACGTTATGCCGATGAAGTCGAGGAGCTGGAACATCCCGGCGCCCTTCCCGCGGCTGTTCGCATCCAGGCACTCGGCAAGGTACATGGGCACGACTACGCCGATGAAGCCGGCGGCCACGCCCTGCATCGCGCGCCCGAGGAAGAACATCGCATAGTTCCCCTCGGCTATGCAGATCGGAAGGCACGCGAGCGCGGCGACGGCAGCGGAGATGAGCATCATCAGCTTGCGACCCAACTTTTCCGCAAGCCAGCCGGCCGCAAGGCATGCGATCGCCGCGCACATAACGACCGCGCTGGAAAGGTGCGAGACCTGGGCTGTCGTAAAAAGTCCGAGACTTCCGGGGTTGTCTTCGACCGGCCCGATGTAAGGCAGTGCAGGGCCGATGATCGTGCCGCCGAAATCGAACAGCATGCCGCCGCATCCCGCCATCACCAGCAGGAAGACCATGTATCTCTTAGTCTTTTCCACACGCACTCCTTCTTTTTCGGTGTCTGCCGTCCGCCCCCGTGCGGACAAATCTTGTATATTATACCATAAAAAACCGCGCCCGAACTTCAGGCGCGGCACCCCGGTTGACTTCCTGGGGCAGATTATGATATACTTTTTACCGTTTCGTTACATGGGGATATAGCTCAGTTGGTAGAGCGTCTCAATGGCATTGAGAAGGTCAGGGGTTCGACTCCCCTTATCTCCACCAGATTGAAAGGCCGCTTGCTGACTGGTTTTCCCTTTTACATGTCGGGAAGTGACAAGCCTGCGAAACGTGCGGTGCGGGACCTCAACGCTGGATTCTTCGAGAAGAACGCTTCAGACTTTCGCTTCAACAGCCCTATGTCAATCTTACGTGGATCGCGCTTCACTTCAAAGAAATCAAGCTTGCCGAGCACTTCGTCATCGCAGACAAGGTCGATTTCGTTCTCGCCTTTCCTGTCCCACCACGAATCAATGCGCGTATACTTTCCCTCCTCCAGGAACTTCCAGCGGAAATACCATTCAAGCGCATGCCCGGAGAACGCTTCGTAGTCCCTTTCCGCAAGATCACGCATCACGTCAAAGCGCTACGTCCGGTAACAACTGTAAAACGGGCATTACTGCGAGATTTCTCGCGAATCTCCCGCAGGATTCCTATTTCATTTTTCCTATCGTAGAATCTCATTACTTAACAGCCGTTAATTTTACCGCTATTTAATTTGCTGAGCTTATATCATTTCTCTTGTCCTTGAGTCAACCCTCGCCTGTGGGAGGGGAAGTTGGAGGGATTAGTTGGAGTTGGAGAAGTTGGAGGGTTGAGTTGGAGTTGGAGAGAGGCGTGGGTAAAGTTGGAGTTACAAGTTGGAGTTGGAGAGAGGAAGGTTAGATGATCGTGTAGTGCAAGTTACCGGCAAGTTAAAATTCATGCACCAACTTCCAGTAGCCAGTCTCAAATTACAGAACCTTCCCGAAATAATCAATTGGCAGGAAAATCGAAGTGTTTATTACATGCATAAGCGACTTACACCCAAGTCCACATTGAACAGCAAGAACATCGTTCTGCACATCTATTCTCATATATTGATTTATATCTGGCAGTCTCCAATCGTTTTGCACCATATACAATAATTTGCATAGATTCATGTGGAGCAATGAGCATATGTCATCTTTAGAAAAATTGTCTATATGCCGAATCGCCAGTTTTCTTATACCAACTATCTCTTTGTAGTTGTCAAGGTTGGCAAAATCTACCATCCGTTGTTCATACGATTCGTCAAAGAAATCATCCGCATCGCGAAACGATTCCATCATGGGATAGTTAACGTATAACTTGCCGCGATCAGGATCCGTCTCATCGGTAAAATATGCCACCATCTTCTTGAGCAATCCATAGTTTGACATAACAATTTCATCCAACTCGCAATTCTTGACACCATTTAACATTTTGCCGCGATCTTGCGCATCACAATCAAAAATCAAATATGTGTATGCATACTTTCGCGACAAAACTACCCTAGCCTCATCTGTCGGATTCTGCTCAAGCAACGCCTGCTTAACATCATAATTGAAGCCATATTCCTCCAGCTTTCTGTAAAGCTGATAAATGTTGGCACAGAAAGGAACTATCTCAACCCGCATATTGAGAACATCAGCCAACCGGCTGAAAAACCGAGGTTCCAGTCGCGCACCTTCTACTATAAGCAACGCTTTGGGCATGTTACGGCTCCGTAAATGCGCCATTGATATAGAGCTTCTCCAGATTGTGACCCTCTCTAAGTATCCTATCCGTTGCCTTGCACAATGGAGATATTTTATTTTTTGTCATGATGAAGCAACAATCTGGACGCGTCAAATCATTACGCATAAGATAGGTGTTGTGCGATGTAAGAACGGACTGAAAAGATTCTATTTTGTTCAATATTTTGACTATTGATGCCGCAGACTCATAATGCAA
>JAFYQC010000192.1 GCA_017547265.1 Kiritimatiellia bacterium
ACTGATTCCTCGATGGCGGATGTTCAGGTTCAGACGCTCACGGGAGGCGGCAGCACTGACACGACCTACCTTTGGTATGACTTCTCTGATCCTGATGCCGGCACCTTCTATGGCTGGTACAATGCCGATACCTTTGAGCCCCTTGTGGCTAATGAGGTTACTGTCGCGCCTGGTGAAGGTCTCTGGTCCGTGACTGCGGCTAGTGGTCTTAACTTCAACTGGCCGAAAGTTGATCTCTAATGATTTAGAATTGAAGTGTGCGGCGCGGTGTCGTATGCTTTCAATGCTGAAAACCAAGGAAAAATAACAATGAAGAAAATAATGATTACCATTGGAGCAGTCGCTATTGCGGCGATTGTCCAAGCGGGAACCTTCAACTGGGGAACCGGCATGGCGCAATATATATATGCCGCTGGTGGTGCGTCTAAGCTAGACAACACTTACACGGCATATCTATTTGATGCAAATACTTATGCACAAGCAACTGCCGTCGCAGACTTCACGGGGTCTGGGATTGACTTCACAAAGAAGATGGATAGCACCACAATTACTTCTGCAGGCGCGATTTCATCGAAGTCAGTTGCAGTGACGGCTGACGTTAATTACGCAATGTATATACTAGTTGTTGACGGAGACAATGTATACATTGGTCCTGAAAAGGCCTACGCTGGACCTGGCGAAGGCAAGAGTTCTACAGTTCAGTTCTCCACCACCACTTCTTCAAAGTTGGCGGTGCAGACGACTGCCTACAATGGAGCTGGCTGGTATGCTGCTCCGGAACCGACGAGCGGGCTTCTGCTCCTCCTCGGCGTCGCTGGCCTTGCTTTGAAGCGTAAGCGTACGTAACAGTGGATAGCTAAGGGGCGGCAACGGCTCTTGGCTTCCCAAACCAGACGAAAAGCCCGTCCGCAGTGCGCGGGCGGGCTTTTTAACAACATCAAAAGACTAAAAAACTACAATGGCTTGGAACGGCAGCAATGGAAAGAACACTAACGGCACCTCGGTGTCGAAGAGCCCTCCCTGCAGCGCGCGAAAGTGCCCGTCGATCATGCGCGGCGCATTTGTCGTCCTCGCCGTTGTCGCAATTGCGGCAGGCGTGTGGCTCGTCATGTCGCGTGATGGCGGCGATCCCATTGAAAAGCAAAGCAAGGTTAAGACAACGAAAGCTGTAGTCAAGCCGATAGCTCGCACCATACCCACGACGCCGAAACAAGAGTCTAAGGTTGAAGAGAAACCTGTTCCATTTTGGGAGCTTGACGAATCACAGACAAACACGCTTTCCGAGACACAATTAAAGAAATGGCGTACTGTGAGACGCCCTCGAAGGGAACCATTTACGCGCAACAGGCCAAAGGCGAGATACGAGATATTTGATTACCGTAGCGAGAATATGATTGCGTGCCTACTCGCCGCCAAACCTGGACAAGGATTCATAGGCACACCGAATTACAAGGACATTGACAAGGATTTCTTGGAATCGTGCACTCATCCTATAGTCGTTGCAAAGGATGACGATGAATATGCCGCCGAACTGAAGCGCCAAATGATTGAGGTCAAGATTGATCTAAAGAACAGGTTAGACGCTGGTGAAGACCTTGCAGAGATACTCCAATCTTCTCGAGAAGAAATGCAGAAGCTGGCCGAATATCGTCGCTTAATGGCCGAGGAAGTTCGGCAAGTTGAACTATCTGACGAGTCTGTTGAGTCCGCCAAGGACATAATCGACGCAGCGAACAAACTACTTGCAGAGAAAGGCATCGCCCCTCTCAAGCCAAACCCAATAACCGCACACCGACTTAAGACATTACAAAAGGAAGGAACCCCGAAATGAATAAAACCCTAGTCTTTATTGGAAGCTTCTTGTTCACTTTAATCTGTGCTTCAGAGTCGCAGTCTAATGTTGGCGAGACAACTACAAAGAAAATAGATCCTGTCAAGTTCTCAGCCGCCGTCTACCGCCAGACCGGAGGTCATGTCGCAAGACCCGAAACACGCAAGGGTAGAATTGTGTGTGTAAACTGCCAAAACGCCATCAAGGCCTCTACTATTGGGGAGGCGACGGGTTTATTTGGAAATATAGTTAAGCTTCCTGTCGAAATCGAGCGCGGCAAGTTCGCATGGCCAAGCCCTGCTGTGGTCGGCAACGCTTCGCTCTTTATCGTTGACGACGAGTCATTTCCGACTATTGTATCTGCACCCGAAAGTCGTTGGGCGATGATCAATGTTGCGCCGTTACGCAAAGGACGCGGAGTAGAGGCACCCTATTTCAATGCTCGCGCCAAGAAAGAGATTACTCGTGGTCTAGCATTGCTTTGTGGTGCTCAGAGTTCAAGCTTTCCAGGAACGATTATGGGCTGCGTTACTGAGCCGGAGCAACTTGATGGTTTTACGGACTTTCGACTTCCAGTCGATGTTGCAAAACGATTTAATACGTACATCAAGGGTTATGGAGCAATACCGGCAATAGAGGTTACCTACAAGAAAGCCTGCCAAGAAGGCTGGGCGCCTACGCCGACGAACGATGTTCAGAAGGCCATCTGGGACGAGACCCGTCAACTTCCGACAAAGCCCATCAAGATCGAGTTTGACCCTGTCAAGGGGAAGTAACGGCCTCTCATAAACATAAAGAAGCCGCCCTCGAATTGAGGACGGCTTCTTTGCCTTTAGGCTACTTGCCTTTCTTTGGATCGTATTCTATCTTCATGGGTTTGGTTGGTAGCGCCCTAACTCTGTCCCAGATCGCCTTCTGAATGTCGTTCGTGGGAGCAGGAGCCCAGCCTTGCTGAATCGCATTCTCATATGTCGTGCGGAGAATGGGGCGGACGCCGAGCGTCTTCAGGTAATGCTGTATTCGAGTAAAGACATCCGGGGGGAGACCTTCGTTGCTGAATCTGTCGTAGTCCTTGATTCCATTTTTGAACGGCCCGACAAGTGTATTCGGGTATTGAGACCCGCCAGCGCCGCAGACGAGGCATATTGCGCGGTTGATTGCCTTGCGCGTCCGCAGGGCCAGTATCTCGTCACCCGGCTTGTCTGCATCGAGAGCCGCCACATTGACGCTTGCCCACAGCTCGTCCGGCGAGACCAAGATTGGCGACTCGGACTTAGCATCGTCCTTGACGAAGACCACAATGGTCGCACCAAGCGCGCCAGCACTCTTCTGATTCGGCGCAGCGGCTTTCGCCTCGTCTACGGTCTTCATGTCAATTGACATCTTTGCATGGAAGCGCATATATGTAACGGGCTTGGAGATCTTGTCCTCCGGCAGCCGCTTCTGCGCATTAGCGATAAGGACAAGTCCGTTCCCTGGGTCGTCCTTGATAATAAAGCCGCCAGTTTCCCGAAGGAACTCCTCGTTGGCGGCGAGCGCCGACATCGTAAAAGCAGTCGCAAATAGTGTAAGGATTAACTTGTTCATCGGTGTCCTTTCTTGTCATTCATAGTCATCGGGAAGATCGATATTCAACTTCTTTATGCCTTCTTCTGCCAGCTTGTCGTTTACCTCTTTCTGAAGCATACGCGCCAGTTCAGGGTCTTTTTCTTCGCTGGCGATGCGGAGAATTTCCTTTTTCGCCATTCGGCGCTTTTCGTATGCTTGCTGGAGAAGTTTGTGATAATACTCGAAGAACTCGCTTGGATTGCCGCCGTTCTTTATGAACTTACGCATCTCTGCCTTGGCCTCGGTGATTATCTCCTTGCTCAAGGCGGTCTCTTCGGAGTCCTTTTCGGACACGGGATTGTCGCTCATCAGAATGCTGACGAGATTGTCCATGTCTTTCTTTGGAAGCTTCAGCAGAGGGAACGGGGCAAGCCCGACTTCGCGTCCAAAAGTCTGAAGAAGGAGCTGCTCTGTTGCATTACGATAAGGAAGCGGTTGACGGACGCGACTGGCACCATTGGTGTGAACCGCATGGACCTTCCGGCGTTCAGCGCGCCAAGGCCTGTTTGTGGGCTGCCAGACGCCAAGCGACGACTTTACCATGCCTTCATGTGGATTGGCCTTCGACGGTGGTCCAACCACTTCCTTGGGGACGTGTCTTGAAGGGACGGCGGGCGTGTTTGGCTTAATGCATTCTGACTTTTTGGGTGTCCGCTCATCCGTGGAAGCATCGGAGCCGTGCATCAGATACCAGCCAATGCCAACTATGGCAACTGTAGTTATAAGGCTGAAGACTATGAGAGGAATCGGCGATTTCCTCTTTGCTGTCGGCTTTGTATTTCCAGGCGCAATCACGTATTCTTTCCTTTAAGACAGAAAGCCCGCCCGTGCAATCACGGACGGGCCTCTGTGCTGTTATGCGTCTAACGAATTAGGCGCGACGGCGACGGAGTGCAAGACCAGCCATGCCGAGAAGCATGAGAAGTCCACTCGTCGGCTCAGGAACCGCGGTCCAGCTTGCCCCGCCAGCTGCGAGCGTAAGGCTCTGGTTTGCGCTTGCCGTACCAAACTTAAGGGCATAAGACCCGTCAGCCTCGGCTCCGCCAACAACCATATAGTGCGTTGCGTCAGCTACAGAGTCCGCATTGAAAACGACTGCGTAGAAGTAGCCGTACTGGAGATCGGATGCTGACGGGCTTACCCAGCTCGTAGCATACGTCGTAACCTTTGCGGATGACACACTACCCTCGTCGGTAAGCCCTTTGGCAGCAGGAATGGTGTGCGAGGCAAACGCATCTGCATCCTTTTTTCCTGCAGCTGTTATGGCGTCTGCAATGGACCAAACCTTGGCAGCAGCAGCTCCAGTATCATCGGCCGCCATAAGGAAGTATGTCAAATATCCCTCCGTTGTGGCTGTTCCTTGAGCTGTGACGCCAGAGACTTTCCACGTCACGTTAGCGGCACTTGCGGCAAAGCCGACAACCGCAATTGCCAATGCTATTAGTACTTTTTTCATTTTTGTTCCTTTTTTAGTTTTCAATAGCCCGCCACCCTGTGCGGCAGACTAGAAATTACAGCTCGAAAGGCGCAAGGATCGTTACCTCTGCGTCCTCAAACGTCGAGATTTGAAAGCCCTCGCCTGCGGCAAACGTCTTCCTAGTGGCGGGGTCGGAGGGATCCGCATACTGGTATTCATCATTGTCTTCGTCATAGAGGAACCATGCGCCATTCGTTCCCTCGACAACATTAATCCTGTAGCCAGAGGGACCAACCTTGCCATCTGTACGATTCTTAAACCACTGATAGGTTTCGGCAGTCAGCTGTGACTCGTCAAGAACCTGGAGGTCTGTTGTGTCGGACGCGACATCAGCACCCATTTGAATGTCCTGAATGTTGATGGGCTGAGGATAAGGATTGCCGTAATAGTTGAAGCCCTCACGAGCCGCCGATGTGCCCGCGAAGAGAACGTCGTCGTCGGTCACAGCACCTGCAAATGTTGTAGTGGCACCATCAAACGACGATATCTGGACGCAGTCGCCATAATCGAACTCACGGTCAGACACAAAGGTATATTCATCATTATCTTCGTCATAGAGGAACCAAGCACCATTTGTTCCCGGTATTACATCGATCCTGTAGCCAGAGGGACCAACCTTGCCGTCCGTACGATTCTTAAACCACTGATAGGTTTCGGTAGTCAGCTGGGACTCGTCAAGAACCTGGAGATCTGTTGTGTCAGACGCGACATCAGCCCCCATCTGAATGTCTTGAAGGTTCATGGATTTAGTCCCATTAACCTTGATGAACATCGGTGCGACGTAGTTGAATCCTTCTCTGCTGGAATTAGTCTGGTAGCCCACAATGGACGAAACACGCCCATGCCGCAGATCGCAGCATGGACGCTCTACCCTTGTGAAGTTAGCGTGCAGAGATGTGCAGTCGATGAGACTACATTTCAGCCAGGATTCGCGCTCTGTGCGTGGCGTACTCCCCCTCCGTGACGAGATTCTTGGCGAAGAGGCGGTCAAGCCGCCGCAGCCGCGCAGGAACGCCCTCTGTACGCGAGGCGCGGGCGGGCGGGTCAATGGCCGCCCCAGCCGCAGAACGCGCCACAGCGGGCTTCCAGCCCCCTTCTGTGCCGAACGAGGGGATTGCCGAGACCGCCTGCCGCAGAACATCCTCGTTCTCATGGTAGTAATGGCGGGTCATCGCGGTCGAGGTATGTCCGACGATGCTTTGCACAACCGGCAACGGCACACCGGCATTGGCCGAGAGCGAGACGAATGTGTGCCTGAGCGAATGGAAGGACGCCACCACCGACTTCCGGCTCCGCCCTTCCATCTTCACGGACATCGTTATGTTCGCGCCCTTGAATATCTTTCTGAGCCCCTCGTCCACATGCCATCTATTGTCGAGGTACATCTTACCTATCGTCGGGTTAACAAAACCCCCAGACGTTACATTCCTTTCTTGCTTTGCCGTTATGAATGCATCCAGCAATGACGGATGAATAGGGATGGTTATCGGTCGACCATGCATGTGCCGTTTTGTCTTTTCGGGAATCACCTGAATAACCCGATGCTCAAGATTGACATTCTCCCATTTGAGTCGGCAGCAATCCCCAAGGCGAAGCCCTGTGTAGATGCCGGTCATCAATAGGAGCTTCCACGCCCACCCTTCCTTCACGGCGGCAACGTAGAGACGCTCCACTTCATCTATGGATAGCTCCCGACGGCTTATGCTGTCGTCCGACCGAAGACTCACCTTCTCCCACGGATCATGCGTGACCCCGGCTTTGTCTGCCAGAACACGAAATATCTCACGCAGCACACACACATGGTTGTTGTATGTTGTCGCCGAATGATGGCAGCGGAATTCAGCGAGGTATTCGGCCACGGCCTCCTCGGTCACCTCGGCGAGATGGCCGATCTCGATGTGGTAATGTTCCATCCAGCGGGCAAACGCCATCCACACCATGCGCTTCGAGACAAGCGTCGTCTGCGCAATGTCGCGGCGATTGGGCGACATCTCGTAATGCCGCCAAGCTTCCGCGAGCGGGAGCCTTGTCGCCCCCAGCCCAAGCGGAGCGAGAAAGCGGTTCAAGAATGCCTCCGCCTTGTCTCTGTCCTTTGTGCCTGTTGAGCGGCTCAACCGCCGCCCGTTTATGCCTATGCGGAGCGTCCACCGCCCCGACTTCTCCTGCTGGAGATTTCCAGTTCCCTTTTCCCTTGCCATTTTCGGTTCCTTTCCTTTTGTTGGTTTGAGGAAAGGAGAACTGTGCGAAACCCAATGTTGAGCTTCGCGTGGCGGACTCCACTCTTGGCCACCTACTTCGCTGCTTTGTACATGAACATCTTGTCGAGCGGGGTTACGATTCCGTAGGCGCTCTGAACCGACTCGGTGACAGTCCTGGCCTTTTCGGCATCATCGAAGTCCAGTCCTTTAACTACGCCAAGGCAGACTCCGGCAAGCGCCGGATACTCTAAATAGCCGTTCCTTACCATTGCGAAGACTGGTCCGCCGCTGAAACCGGGGGCAAGACGAGCATCGACAATGAACGAGCCTTCGCTTGTGCCCGGAAGCATCGGCGTGTCGTGCCGCGTGGCGATCACTCCGGCGCGGAGCGCAAGCGGCTGGCGGACACGCTCCTTCGGAACATTGCTGCGCCACAGTTCCGTAGCCATGCCAAGCGCACGTATCTCGGTGCCGAGACCGATGTTGTATTGGCCGAACAACTCGCGGCGAACCGCAAGCGCCCCTTTCACGGCATTGGGAGGGACGTCCTCGACCGGCAAAATGGTGGCGTAGATGTACTTCACGTCGAGTCCCTCGTCAACCATTCGGTCGAACGCACTCGTCACGTCCACCATCGCAATGTCTTCCACGCCTCCGGGGGTAAGCCACCCCTTGCCATCAATATAGACAACCTTGCGAAGATCCGTATCCTTGTTCGGGCGGTGGACAATGAATGCGACTACATTTGTCGTTATTCCTGGGGCGACAAGTTCGGCAACATGAGCCGCTGTCAGCAGGAATATGCGCGGCTTCTCTCCCTCTTGGCCGACACCGACAAACACACCCGACCCGCACGGCGACTTCTTATCCCTTACAGAGCAGACGACGACACACGCCTTGGCGATTTCCTCAAAGGGTGCTGGTGGTGCGACCCTTCGCGGCGCAGGAGCGATCTCCTCGGGCTGAGCGGGCGACAGCGCGGGTTGAGCGGGCTCGCCCTTCCCCGTCAAGCTGTCAAGGAACCCGTTGAACGGAAACCATCCCTGCCACCATAAAAGAACAAGCAAACAAAGTGTTACCAGAATGGCGTCCAAATAGTCGCGCTTGTCGAGTCTGCGCTTTTCGCTCTGATGTGAATCATCCATCGTTTATTTCCTATCTGGAATAGTCCTTGACTGACAGCGAGAAGAACGTGGAGCCCGGATAACAGATGTCTGCTGGGAAGGAGAGCGCAAAGACCCCGTTGGACACCGCGTAACTCGATGTCTCGACCGTGAATCCCTCGACCCCCAGCGCCGCCTTAAGGCCATACTCCTCGATGTGTTCGTATGGTGTCCCGAAGTCGATGTGCTGATTTATGCCAAACATGTACGGCATGGGCGACTGGACGATCCGCGTCCCCATTGCAGGAATGACGCGTCCAGCCACTGTGTGAGCGACAGGATCGATGGCTATTGCCATGACAGTTGGATTCTTGAAGCCCAGCATGAGTTTCGTCCCTCCGTCGGTCTTGACGTCGAACGGCGAAAGCCCAAGCTGCACGCATAGCTTCGGCGCACCGACGGAGAGAGCGTCCCATTCGTAGAGCGCAATGCTGTCCACACCACGCAGGCGGTCGAGCCCGATTATCCCGGCGAGGTTTGAAAGCTCGTCGGCCGTAAACTGGCCAGCGGGCTCAACGTTGACGCCCGCCAGAGGTTCAATCGTCCGACGCCGAAACACTATGTCATCTACGCCCAGGCATCCGCCAAAGCACAGGGCGGCGACGCCATTCCTGTCAGAAGCAGCCTCCGGCCGCGCCCTAAACACGGTCGCCCCATCGTCACTGGAGCATGCAAGAATGCCGTCGATGTATATTCTGTACGCCAGCCCCAGAGGAGAGCCATCGTTTATGGCCTCGATTTCGACCACAGTCCAGCGGTTTGTGGCATCTGGAAGCGGCGTCAGCGCATCAGACGATGCAAGTTCGACGGTCTGCGCTACCAGCTCTCCGCTGACAGGATCGGGAAAACCAGCGTTAAGCTCCCAGCGGCTGCCTACAACGTCTTCATACCAGTCGTCGTACACGCTGCAGAACCGTAGCGCAATCTTGTCGTCGATGTTCGCCATGCCCCCCATTACGTAGAACAATCTAAGCGACGGAAGGTTGCCCCCTTCGGCGTACAGCGGCTCGTCGGGCTCGCAAGGGCTGAACTGGTTGAATGCAAATAACGAGGACAGCACCTCCCACTTCGCGGGCACGACTGGCACGCCTGGTTTTCCATCGGACATTTCGTTTACGAAGAACGACAGGCGGTCGCCACGAGCCATGCCGACATCCGCGCACGCGCGGCCCCAGAACGGGTCGGAGCAGAACTCCGAGCACGAGCGGGAACTCGTCCATGCCACATGACGACCGATATCCGCGTCGTTCGTGATTATGCCATACTCGGGGAATCCGTTGAAGTCGCATTTCCAGATCACTCCCTCGGTGGGAAGTTCGGGCACGGTCGGATCGCCGCGCCCCACCAGGGACACGCCGGACTGGGTTGTGAACTCCCCCGCAAGGATGACCAGCATGTCATCAACAACGGCAAGGGTCATCCAGCCCATGCTCCTGACATAATGATCCTGGCAGTCATCCCAACCCCAGGACTTGAACATAAACCGAAAGACATCGCCCGACCCTGTGACCGTGCTCTTGTTCGTTGTGTACGCATAGCGGAGGAGAGCCCCTACCACGCCAATCTCGACATCGCACCATCCGCCAGACGATGCAGCCACTATGCGCCATCCATTGGTTCCGAAACTCTGGACGGCGAAGTCAAGCGCCGCATCCTCGGTGCAGCGGATGTGCAGAACCTCGCCCGACACAATATCGTAGCAGTTCGTCGTGTAACCCTGATCGTCCGCATGCAAACACATCCCCGCCGCCGCGACAATCGCGGCGAGAAGCACGGCCCCAAGCCGACTCTGGCGGTGACGTGTCATTTCAGAAACATCTGTTTGCTATGTCGGTCGCCGTGTTTAGAGCCGCACGGCGGTCGGACGGGGTTTTCGAGATCGGGATGCGAATGTCAGCGTAGTCAAGCTTCCAATGCTTGTTGCCGGAGACACACTTGAATCCGATCTTCTCCAGCGCGGCGATTGTGCGGGCATCGACGAACGACCCGGTGTCCTTGATTATCTGCTTCAGCTCCCTGCGCCGCCGTTCGAGTTCGGAACCTGGCTTGTTCGCCGCAAGCACATCTTCCAGCACAGCCGCCCTACGCTCGCGCTCGGAACTCTGCGCCGCCTCCAGCCCCTCCGACAGCACGGCAAGTATGTGTTCCTGAACCTCGCCGGGAAACACCTCAGTAGTCGCCGGTGGAACGAGCAACCCTTGCACACGAATCTCACGCACGGGTTCATCGTTCCCCGTTACCCGTTGCCCGTTGCCCGTCCTTGGCGCAGTGAGGGCGTCATCCAGCTCGTTCTTAAGCCGCAAAACCTCTCCGCGCAGCCGGTCGCGCTCGGCCTCCGCCTCAGCTCTCGCTTGTCGTTCAGCGGCCAACTGCTGCTCAAGATTGGCCGATTTACGTTCCGCTTCCGCCTTTGCCGCGCCCAAAGCCGCAGATTCGGCCCGCACAGCCTCCAGGTTCGCTTCGAGCGCCTGAATGCGACCGTTGTCCATCCCGCCGCCCGGAGCGCGTGTAGGGGCTTCTGGCGCGTTCAGCCCAAAAAACGACAACACCTCATCCCCGTCCACCGCCTTTGGCTTAGGTTGTGGCTTTACTTCCACCACGGGGTCACTCTTCCTGAACATCCCCCTGGACAGCTGCGAGAAATCTGTAAGAGTTCTGCCCATTACGACCTCCCCTTTCTCATAAGCGCACCCTTCAGCGTCTCGTACCGCGCCTTCTTCTCCGCCTTGTCGAAATGCGTCTCGCGGCTCTGGGGGAAGTCCAGCTTGTATTCAAGGGGGCGGTCGAACTGCTCGCTTGTGAGATCGAACACGGCATCGCCCACTTTGTTGAAGCAATGGAAGCTGCCGTCGCCGTTCGGAACGCCATACACCTCGCCGCCGAAGATGTCCTGCACGAGAAACGACGTAATGGAGCATTGCCCGCAGGTCGGATTGGACTCGCTCCATTTCTCCTGAAGCCGTGGTGCGCAGGTTTCCCGCCGCCAGCAGCCGAGCAGCAGCCGGTAGAGACCGCCGAGCGATCCGACGAACGCAAACTCGCCGCTCGTCGGCTTCAAGTCCGAATGCTCACTTCCGTAGAACATCGTCACGTCTCCCCTTCCACCTTGCGCCATCTTATCTTGCCATCCCTCGTTTCGCTCTTCTCGATGCGGAGCGGAACCGTGGCTGTCTTGGAAATGATGTCGAGTAGCTGGAAGCCCACCGTCGGCGGCTCGCGCCCCTCGTCGCCAAGTTCGACATGGCAGCATCGGTTGTCGCGGCAGCTCCACCCTCTTACGACGAACGTGCCTATCGCTCCGGAGCTGGCGCTGCAGTGCGAATATGTCCAGATGACACGGGTGCATTCGTCTATGTGTTCGACGTGGATGCAGTCGAGGTGCCCTCCGATATCTCCGATGCACACATAGTTCCCGTTCGTCCAGAGGCATACGTTGTAGGAAAGGCCGCCCGACCCGCGCTGGCTGATCGGTGCTGACATGATGACATCCTCGTGTCCGTCTTGATTGAGGTCGACGAATATCCTGTACCTCTCTACGTATTTGTCTTTGGCCCAGTCGTTGCGGTTCGTCCCGGTGGCATCGTACATCCAGTTCGTGACAATCGTGTCAAAGAGGTATTCCGGCGTTGCAATGGAATCTCTTATGCCCAAGACGGACAGATCGTCGATAACCGCCGCCTTCGTCGTATCGTATTTTGGATAGTCCGCATACGCGACCGTGCCTGCCACGACAATCGCGGCAAGCGTCACGGCTCGAAGCCGACTCTGGCAGACACAGACCATTAGTTACGCCGCCAGCTCTTGAACGCGCTTCGAGGCATCGACCCTGATAAGGAAAGTCACATGGTATGGTGCGCGAGTATTGGGAATCCTCTCGTCGATTCGCTCAACCGATGTCTCGGTTCCGAACTCGGACTTTGCGAACGCAAGCGCGCTATTGAGTGCTTCGTTGGCATCAGATGTGATAATGCTCTTCTCGGCAAATTTCTCGATGTGCAGCGTAGTGCTTTCGGGCGGCATCATCGCCACCGACACCACCCAGCCGTCCTTCTCGCAGGCCGCCTCCATTCGCTTCTCGATCTCGCGCTCAATCTGCGCCATCTTGTCTATGTCGTTCATTTCCGATTCCTTTCCATTTTAGGATTTAAATTTTCTTCCATCGCCATTGAAGACTCGTCATGATCTGAGTTGTCCTCGGCAGCTTCCACGCCTTGCTCCAGCGCCGCAATTAGTAGCGGCAATGCGACTACATATCCAGCTCGCGCCGGAACAGCATTGCCGATAGCCCATACAAGCCCCATCCTCGTC